>NZ_JAYGIG010000034.1:0-32483 GCF_034932105.1 Leptothoe sp. PORK10 BA2
CCGAATCGACGCTTAAACTTTGAATTGCTAAGGGTTTGGGTGGCTTCGTAGTTCATCTGCCTAGGTGTAAAGCAATGAACCAAAACCTAAAAATCTACCATAGAAACTATTATGCAAGAGGTCTAGTGATTTCGTTAGGCCAAGTTCAACAGAGTGAAGCAAATTTGTCTAAGGACGCTCGTGAAAGTAGACAGAGGATTTATGATGAATCTGCTCAAGCTCTTGCACTGTTACCGCCCGAAAGTAGAATAAATTTACAGAAACGTCTCACACTAAATCATCTCAGTGATACAGGCATTGATGTAAAGACGCTAAAAGAGATACTTAGAGATCTTGGTTACTATCAGGGAAAAACAGATCAATTTTTCACACCCGAATTAGTACAAGCCGTTGAAAAATTTCAATCTGAAAATATGGTGGGACGACCTGATGGCATCATTGGACCAATGACACTCGCTAAAATTGCAGAGCTTCACTCCTGAGGATCAAAACAAGGGCCGTATTTCTCTTCGAATCAGTTGAAAATGCCCGCCTAATCAGAATAGGGAGCATCCTCACGACACCACCCATCGTGCGGCTCCGCAATGGGCGGTTCTCAACCTAACTGCAGACAACTGACGGACTTCTTTTCCTATGTCAACACAAATTTAGTAAACGAAATCATACTGCCTATCTGCCAACAGAGCAGTCAGTCAGTATTGGTAGGAGGCTAGCAATGTAGAATGAAAAAATTATTTATCTTCAAATTCATGGCAACCGCTCTCGTTGCCATTGTGATGCTTTATCCGTTTTGGAGTGCTACAAGAAATGAAGCTGGAAGTACCGGAGTTTTAGAATCTCTTGAAGCAATGGGGTTTTTCACTACTTCAGCAATTGTTGCTGCCTTTATTTTAGGCGTTGCTTTGTATTGTCGGTCACTACAAAAGTGCTTGTCATTAGTTCAACCTAGTTGCCAAGCCATGAATCCGAAAATGGTATGGCTCATGTTTGTGCCATTTTACAATCTCGTTGAGGACTTTTTCATTATCTTGAATGTCACGCGCTCAATAGAGCAAGAAGCTCAGAGCAATAAGCATTTAGAAGTAATGAATAGCTTTGGAAGGGTGTCAGGTTTTGGTTGGTGTATCGCTCAAGTCGCCTCGCTTTTTCCATCATTTCTTGGGGTAGCTGCTAGTTTTATTGCTCTGATTCTATGGGTTGTTCATTGGCGTTTGATTATAAAGGTGAATGCTCTCTTGATGATTGACGGTCTTGATGCTAAAAGTACCTAAGGTTGAGTCTAATCAACTAACGCGGATCGAAGCATTTGTTCGGTTAATCAAAATAATAGAAGTCAGAAAAAGTATGCAATATGTATTGATCATTCATGAAGTTGAAGACTATAAGTCATGGAAAAAGATTTTCGATGAGGCCTCCGACATAAGAAAGGAAGCTGGAGAGAAAGCTTATCAGGTCTTAAAGTATGAAAGTAACCCTAACAAAATAGTGCATTTCTCATCCTGGACATCGATAGATGATGCCAAACGATTTTTTGAATCTCCTAAACTTGTGAAGATAAGAGCCGCTGCTGGAGTAAAGTCTCCTGATTTCATATATTTGGAACAACTAGAGTCAGGTATTTTGTAGAGAATGAAGCTCCTGCTACCGAAGTACCACGCCAACGCCTGACTAAGCTAAAATAGCAAGGTTGAGTCCAATCTTCTTGCGAACCGTTAGCTCGGCAGTGTCCTGTGGGAGAGTAATACAGGTTAACACCAACGCTCTCCCAACCAATGCTGAGTTCGCCTCGGTTCTTCACTATTTCCAGCCCTACAGCATTGCTGGTAAGAATGAAGGTTAGTTGAAACAATATAAGAGGTTAATTGAAACAGTATGAGACTCGGTTTATTCAATTTGCTAGCACTTAGTTTAGTGATAAGCATGATAGCGTCTTGCCAACAGCAGAACACCGTACTTCCAAGTCCATCCTCGACAACTGGTGCTTTAGATATCAACCAACCTGTACCTCTAGCAGTAGGGCAAACGCAAGATTTCTCAGGAACTTTGAAATCTAACGAAACAATTCATTTTCTCCTCATCCCTCAATCTGGTCAGCGGATGACGGTTGCACTAGAAGGAACAGGCGTACAGATGGCAATCTTAGATCAAGATAGCCGCGTCCTTGAAGAGAAAGCAGACCTCAAAGAATGGCAGGGAGTTGCAACCTATTCTGGGCAATACTTTGTTCGACTTATACCTATTCAAAGTGTTGAAAGATCTGAATACAAGATTAGTCTAGGATTGAAGGCAAATTAAGTCTCTATGCTGATGAGCGATCGCACCCCAAACATTTACATGGAGCGGATACATGGAGCGGACTGCCGAAAGCTCTTGATGCATTGCATCAGTTGTTTTCAGCCGCTCAACCGACACGTTCAGCTGCACCCGGAGCGAGAGGGAGCAAAAAGAGGAATATCGGCTCAGGCGCAATTGCCCCCATCGCAGAAGCTAAACCCCATTCAGCAACGTAGGACTGCTAACCTAAAAAAGTCTCCTATAGAGGCATTTTCAAAAAGGTCTTATCCTCAAACTAAGCAGTGACACTGCACTAAATTGCAAATGTGCCACAACCCATCAAGACTCACGAGGATCATCCTGATCTGAGTGCAACGTCTGACCAGGGGTAAGATACATAAACTTCGCCCCCTTAGGCGCACCAGGCCTATGCCAGATACCCTTAGGCACCACAAATGTAGAACCCGCCTCAGTAATAAAATGTTGCGGTGTTTCTCCATCCAGAAGAGTCATCTCAAACTCCCCTTCGAGAATATAAAACCATTCGTCCGTATCCGGATGCATTTCCCATACGGGCGATACCCCAGTAATGCTACACGCGCCGATATGACCGCCATTAAACGGGACAATATCCAGAAATGAACCCTCAGAATGGGCAGCAAGTTCAGCAGCGACGTTTTTAACTTCCATAGCAGATATATAGTCCGTAGGGGTGTTCGGAGGCTCTTCACAGAGACATTCTTTTAAAGGTGCCTTTTTTCTTCATGGTACATGTGAACTATGAAATAGATCTACCCTAGTGAAATTTTCTGTGCATTGTAGCCCCTACACGGGGGATGCATCGTCTTTAAGCAATCCCTGCAGCTGCATATGACTCAATAACCAACTCGTCATCGTAGCCCGCCGGGTAAGACGCGGCACCAGCTGATCAATGGTGTAACCCTTAAACCCAAGATAGGTTTTAAGCAACTGCTTATTCGGCTTAGGAATCGACCGAGTCAGCTGCACCGTCGCCGGACGGCTTTCAATAAAATTAGGCGGCTCAGGAAATTTTTCCCTCAGCGGTTCAACCACGTTACTGCAGTCCCACTGCCCACTGGCATCCTCGTAGCGATAGCCCAGGTGATGGCACACTAGGCGATTGACTACATCATCCTCCAGCTCTTCATTGAGGATGGCCCAGAGGGTAGCTTCAGTTAAGGTCGGCAGGTCAGTCATAGTAGAAGTCAATGCGCTATGGAATAGGATACCAAGCCGTTGCTAAGATTGAATCCTTGAATGGGGGAATGGCCTTGGACGAACGGTTGCCATTTGACGGTTTTGACGCAGGCGGAGTGGGTCGCTCAGTGGCGGCATTACCCATGCCAGAAACACCCACCTTTCTCAGCCGCCTGCGACCCCGGTTTCAGATCCATGTATTTGACCAGGTCCCATCCACCAATCAAACCCTGTGGGATATGGTCGATGCCAAGGCCGGGACAGTTGCGATCGCACACCGCCAAACCGCCGGTAAAGGCCAACGGGGTAAACAATGGATATCCCCCCCCGGAGGAGTGTACCTATCCCTAATGCTAGAACCCGACTGGCCCGCAGACCAATCGGCCCAGCTGACCCTATGTACCGCCTGGGGCATTGTCAGCCAGTTTAGACACCTGGGAATTCCCGCCGATATTAAATGGCCGAACGACATTGTTGTTGCAGGACGGAAGCTGGGGGGTATTTTGAGCGAAAGTAAGCTAGATCAGGGAATAATCACTCGGGCGGTGATTGGTGTGGGCATTAACGTCCATAACCCGGTACCCGCCACCGGCATCACTTGGCAAGACCTGACTCAGACCAACGATAATTATTCGGCATCTCCCCTGAAAAAGGTGGCAGCCGCTGTACTACTAGGTATCTGGAGGGGTGTATTTTACAGAAATTATACTGACGGCAAAACTTTTATCGATGCTTACCAAAGTCTTCTGACCAACCTCAATATGCCTGTAATTCTTGAAGGACAGACATTAAAGGTAGTCGGAGTTACGGAAACAGGACACTTAACTTTAAAGTTAGCGTCACAGGATTCAGCGTTAACCGGGCAGCCCATTGATCAATTGGTCCATATCAAGTCTGGTGAGTTCTCTCTTGGGTACCCTCAGACTACGACCAGCTGACTATTAAGGTGATGACCTTGCCCCTATATTAGCTTGAACTCTAGAGGTGGGAGGCTATTCGGATAACCTATATATTCTCTTAACCCTAAATTTCTTAATTACTCACTAAAGCGTCACTCGAATTATTTATTGATCTTCCTATGACTGATTTTGGCCCCCCCTCTCAGGCATCATCCCAACCTGCCGAAAAATTTGAGCATAACCAGAATAAGGTTATTTTTCAGACTGCGGCTAAACACCGCGGTCAGTTATGGAAAAAAATTGGCCTAGTGGGTTCAGTGGCCGTCATGGGTGGGCAGCCAGTTCTAGCCCAAATAGATATGCCTGCAGGCGATGCGATCGCACCCCCCATCGCCGCCGAAACCACACCGGTCGTTACGCCAACACCGTCAGAAACCTCCGCACCCGTAGAAGCACCGCCTGTTGTTGCTGCCCCCAAGGCAGCGGCCCCCGTGTTTTCAAGCCAAGCCGCTCCTCCAGTGCTGATGGCAGAGACGGCCCCACCCGAGGTGGAAGCCATTACCTCCCAGGTGGAAATCGTGATTCCGGCCCCAGAAACCGCACCTGACGGTGCAGCCCCCGGCCCAGAAGCTAATCCAGAAACTAATCCGGAAACCAATCCAGGGACCACCACCCCTGGGGTAGACATTGTTAGGCCCAGCGACGTTGTGCCCGGCGAGATCCCAACGGTGGAAGATGCGGCTGCCGAATACGGGGGTGTTTTTGTGGACCCCACTGCCTATAGCGAAGGCGCCACCGTCAACCCAGATGCGCCCGAGGTAGTTATCTCAGAACGATCCACCGGGTGTGAATACAAGGTCGAGGCCAATAATGTTAATGGCTGCGGTGGAGCTACTAGCCAACCCACACCCTCAAGGGTGGCCGATGCTCCCGATGCTCCCGCCGCAGTGGCGGCTACCCCCGGTAACCCTGGCCGCTCCTTGACTGTCGGTCCTGTAAGTATTGGCCGCTCGGGGGTAAGGTTCTCTGAAGTGGGTGCCACCACCGTCGCCGGGCGGGAGTATTACAACACCGTTGCCAAACCCCTGGTGGAATTGCAAGCAGGGGAATCCTTTATATTTCCCTTAGCCTCCCCCTCCCCCATTACCTCTTTGTTTGGCTGGCGTTGGCACCCGATCCACAATGACTATCGATTCCATGCGGGGACAGACCTGGGGGCTCCCCAGGGCACGCCGATTTTGGCCACCCAGTCGGGTCAGGTATCGCTGGCTGACTATTTGGGCGGCTACGGTCTGACGGTGATTTTGCGCCACAATGACAACACCTTAGAAAGTCGCTATGCCCACATGTCCCACATTTTGGTGCGGCCTGGTGAATGGGTAGAACAGGGGGAGGTCATTGGTCTCGTCGGTTCCACTGGAAATTCCACTGGCCCTCACCTACACTTTGAATTGCATCAGCTCACTAGCCAGGGCTGGAACGTCATTAGTCCCAATGAGGTACTGAGCTATGCCCTGGCTAACCTGAATCAGGGCATTGGCGGGGGGAGAAATCCCCTAGCCCTACAGGGCTTGAATATTATCCCCAGGGCCGAGGCCGCCAACCCCGTGCAGGCGGTGTTGCCTAAGACGGTGAACACAGAAACCTTGGTGACCGATGCCCCCCACTTCCGTCCGGCCCAGCCCAATGCCCAGTAGCCATGTCCAGTAGCTATGTCCATTAGAGACAAGGACTCCGGCTTTACCTATTGCCGTAGGATTCGGTTTCATGAAACCGATGCGGCGGGGGTGGTGTACTTTGCTAATATTCTCACCCTGTGCCACGAAGCCTATGAGGCATCCCTGGCAGCAGCAGGGATAGACCTGCGCGCATTTTTTGGTGGGGAGCAGTCTGGTGGGGAGCCTGGCAGTCAGACTGATGGGGCCTTGGCGGTGCCTGTGGTCCATGCCTCCGTCGATTTTCGGCGACCGTTGTACTGTGGCGACGAAGTTGCGATCGCGCTCACCCCCCAGCCCCTAGACAGCAACAGCTTTGAAATCACCTACCGCCTGAGTAATGCGGTGCAACAAACCGTGGCAACGGCCCTCACCCGCCATGTGTGTATTGATCGCCTGAACCGCCAGCGTCATCCCCTGAGCCCAGAACTGGTTCGGTGGATGCAGTCAGCCACTCCACCACCAGGGCACGATTGACCTTACCCTGGTCGTTGCGGGGCAGTTGGCGCACCATGCGCCATTGTTTAGGATGCTTGTAGGCACTGAGGATCGGCTCTAGGGCAGTTTTAATGCTTTGGGGAGTGACCCATGGCGTGTCTACACCGATGATGCCCTCACGGCCCCCCTCAGGGTCACTATCCCCAATTACACATAGGGCTGCAACGGCTTGCCCCCACACCGGATCCGGCACCCCCACCACACAGGCATCCTGCACTAGGCCCGTGGCTAAAAGGGCGGCCTCTACTTCCGCCGGAAACACATTTTCTCCCCCCGTAATAATCTTCTGGCTGGCCCGTCCGACCACATGCAAATGGCCCCGCTGATCCAAATAGCCCAGGTCATCGGGGTAAAACCAACCTTGGTTTTGGCAAAACCTGGTAGCTGGCCAATAGCCTAGACCCAGGGCGGGAGATTGCAGGGCAATCCGCCCCACGGTTCCCCCAGGCTGTAGCTGGCATGACCCAGGCTGATGAATCCTCAGTTGCACATGGGGCAAAGGGCAGCCATTGCTCCGTATCCCCTGGTGAAATTCCTCGGGTCGCAGCGTCGCCACTTGGGCCGCCGTTTCACTCATGCCATAGGTGAGGGCAATGGGAAGCTGTGCCGCCTGGGCAAGTAAATCGGGCCAGGCCGGTGCCCCCCCGAGCAAAATGGCTCGGAACTGAGCCAACCATTGAACCGTGGCCGTCTCCTTCAGTAATCGCTGCAACTGGGTGGGGACCAGGGAAATAAACCAGTTGGGGTTGGGGTCAATTAACCGCTGACCTGCTTCCAGCTGTTTAAATGGCTGGGTAACTAACTGACCATCGGACAGCCATACCCGCAAGGCCTGCATCAGGCCGCTGACATGGTACAGCGGCAACACACAGTAGCTATTGACAGGTTGCGATCGCGCCCCAAAATGCTCTAAAAACCCCTGGGCCGACACCGTTAGGGTCTGCCAAGTATGGATCACAAATTTGATCTGGCCCGAGGTACCCCCCGTAGCAATCAGAATCTGCCCCGGTGCCGGTCGGTCGGCTGCATCTGGAGCCCCCAGAGAGACCGGCGGGACCTGCCCCAGAATGACATCCGGACCTAGCTGAACGGCCACCTGTTGCCACTCCCGCTGTCGCCAGTGGGGATTGGCTAGAACAATAGCGGCATTGGCCAGTAATCCTGCCCAGAAGTAGACCAAAAACCAGTCTGGATCGGTCTCATTGATCAACACCACCGCATTGGCCGGAATCGTTTGGGCTGGGGTCTGTTCTCCCCAAGCTACCTTTGAACGTAAACGGTGCCAAACAGCTTCAGGGGTCGGACCTTCACCTGGGGAACCCCCTACCTTTTTCATGCTCCGTTGCCCCGCTCCTGGGTCTGCACCCGTTGGGGCTAATCCGAGGCCAGATAGACGTTTTGGGTCATTATCTTCAAGCTGTGTGTGCACCTCAGCCATGGCCTCCTGGGTCAGCTCCTCATCACGCCAACCGCTGCCACAACAGGGGCCAATCGGTTTGGCTGAAACCATCGTCGGGAAACCACTGCTGGGTACCCAACCCAAGGGCACGGTGGGGAATGTCGGGATAGGTCATGGCTAAGTCGATAGCCAGCTGAATCAGAGCCTGATGCCCCACAGCAGTTTCAAACACTGATGAAATTACCAGGTCAATGGGGTACTTATGGTAAAAATGCCGCAGCCGCTGGGGGGAGCCCATGATCGAGGCCTTGATTATATAAATGCCGTCCCAACCCCGGTGAAAATGGGCCTTAAGCTGTTCCCAGCTAGCGATGGATTCATCTAGGGCAATGGGGGTATGGTAACGGTAACTCAGCCGCATGACCGTATCAAAGTCACGGGGAGGGAGGGGCTGTTCGAGAAATTCGATGCGTTGGTCGTTGCGATCGCACCAATCTAACCACTGCCTCGCCGCTAGCTCATTCAGGCCACCATTGGCATCCAACCGTAGCTTTGCCCCAAAGGGCAGCTGCCCTAGCAGCTGGTCCAGCCATTCCATTTCATCAGCTACCTGACCGACCCCAATCTTGCACTTAAAAATGCGGTGGCCCTGTTTCCAATATGGCGACCATTGCTCCAAGGATTGCTGGCCCCTTGGCAGTAGCACACCACATTGAGCATTGGGCAAATCAATCGGGCGAAGATTACGTTCCAAATTAGAAAACACAGACTCCAACCCAAACTGACAGGCTGGCAGGGTTGGCAAAAGGGAGGGCACGGCCTGGTCAGAGAGCTGCTGGGGAAGTTGTTGGCAAAAATCTAGGGCCTGCTCAAAGGTTTCGGAACCAAACCAAGGCAGCGGTGCCACCTCCCCAAAACCGCTCCGCCCCTCGTCATCCGTCAGTTTTAGGATCAGGCCCTGACGCACCTGCCAGTCACCATGGTGGGTACGTACCGGCTGTCGAAACCGACGTTGATAGGGACGAAACTCAAACCGATAGGACATGGTGAACGACTCTGACGCTGGGCGGTCTAAATATCTGACGCTAGGCGATCCAATGGGGGCTTTAAGACCCATAAAGCTCAAGACTAATGACTAAACCGATTTAAGAGTAATGGGCAGTAGTAGCCCTAAGCATAGGAGTATTCCACAACAAAACTGGAAACGGATGGCTACGAACTTAGCATTTTGTACTAACGCCGGCTGATCGTGATAAAGCTTCACATGACGACAAAGTTGTATAGCAAAGGGGGCACTCCCTAGGGCCAGAGCCAAACTGGCCGGGAAAATGCCCCACCCTAGGCCCCCCAGTAAAATCACAAAAATGCTGCCACAGAGCCAGGGTAAGAGATTTGCCCCCCCCAAAGTCCCCAACCGCACAATGGGAGAGTATTTACCGGCAGCGACATCATCGCTGACTTGGTGAAAATGGGAACAAAACAACACTAAGGTCGTTGTCATGCCAATCATGGCTCCCAACCCCCAACAACTGAGGGAAAATGCCTGGGCTTGGGCATAGTAGGCTGCTCCCACCCCCAAGGCAAAACTAATCAAGCAGAGGGGCTCTCCCAGGCCTTGGTAGCCCAACCGAAAGGGCGGTCCCTGGTAAAGATAACCTAGAACACAACAAATGAGGATTAACCCCAAGACGGTGGCATCCTGCTGGATCAGGGCAATGGTAAACACTCCGGCTACCCCCAGGGCCAGGCTCAAGTTTCCCAGCCAAAAGATCAGAGATTGATTTTGGGTCAGGTTAACGAGGGAATGATGTTTGTTTTGATCAATGCCGGTGTCGGCGTCATACACGTCATTGCTGAGGTTTTCCCACACCAGCAACAACACTGCCGATAGTAGAAAAATGCCCAAGATCCGACCATCCAAACGTCCGGTCTCTAACCAAGCCAGCAGGCTACCCACCAGAATGGGGATCACGGCAACGCTGTACATGGGGGGTTTGATGGCAGCCAACCACAAAGACTTTCGATCTAACAAACCAGCGCTGGCGCGATCAATCGTAGGGGTGGTCATAGGGAGGGGTATTCTGCCGTAACTTAAAAGCCACAAATAGCATAGCGGTTGGGCTATGGGTGTTGGGGAGCAGGTAATAAATCGCAGAAAAAAGCACCGTAACCCGGGCTGTTCAAACCTGGGAGACGGTGACCGTATTCAAACTTGGGCAACGGGACCGTATTCAAACTTGGGCAACGGGACCGTTTCAAACTTGGGCAACGGTGACCGTATTCAAACTTAGACGACGGGACCGGTCAAACCTGGGCAACGGTGACCCCGGTACCTCCGTCGGCTTGATCCGCATTATCAAAGCTCAGCACTTGGGGGTGACGCTTGAGAAACTCCCGCACCCCGCGTTTGAGTTTGCCGGTGCCATGGCCATGGATAATCCAGATGGGGCCGGTGGCGGTAGCGATGAAGTTTTCCAGATCGGCTTCGGCTTCACTGACCCGCATCCCCCTGATGTCAATGGTGTTTTGGGTGGTGCGCAGGGCGGGGGCAGGGGGTTCTTTGGGGGCGATTTTGACGGTGACGCGCCGGTTTTCGGGGTCTTTTTCCGCCGGTGCTTTGGGGGATGTTTTAGGGGATGTTTTGGCGGTGACGACCTTTTGTCCGGTGAGGGATTCGATGTCCTTCAGGTCCACGACAGTTTTCATCAGCCCAAAGCGGACGGCGATTTTCCCGTCGGCATCTGGAGCCTCGACAACTTCAGCAGTTTGACCGCCGAGGCCAATCAGGCGAACTTTTTCCCCCAGTTTGGGTTTGTAATCGGTGATCGCCTGCTTAGCGGGATGCTTGCCCGTGGGCAGCCCTTGCTGCTGGGCAATGGTTTCCACCAGGTCTGTGGCTTTTTGAGCAGCTTGGGCAGTGGGATTCCCCTTTTGTAATCGTCGAATTACCGTGGCGATTTCGGCCTTGGCTTCGACCACGGCAGCCTGGATGGCTTTTTCCTGCTCTAGCTTGTGGTTTAGTTCCCAATCTTTAATGGCGGCGGCTTTGCGCTCGATTTCCGCCTTCAGAGCTTCTGCCTGGGTCACAATGCTCGCTGCTTGCTCCGCCTGGGTTTCCTGGCGTTTGCGCTGGGCTTCCAGACCGGCAATCACGGCGTTGACGTCGTCCTGTTTACTGACGCCCACATAGGTTTGGGCCTGGTCTAGCACCGTTGGGTTTAGTCCCAGTCGGCGAGCAATGGTAAGGGCGTTGGAGCGACCGGGAATGCCCCACAGCAGTCGGTAGGTGGGGGACAGGCTGACGTCGTCGAACTCCACCGAGGCATTTTCAAACCGATCGTCCTGGTACTTGAGGGCCTTGAGTTCGCCAAAGTGAGTGGTGGCGACGGTGAGGCGGGTGTGGTTGGCTAGGTGTTGGAGTAGTGCGATCGCAAGGGCACTGCCCTCTGTCGGATCGGTACCCGCACCGACTTCGTCTAAAAGGACGAGTGAATTTTGGGGCAGGGGGCCAGCGGGCAGGGGGCCAGCGGGCAGGGGAGCAGGGGGAGGGGTTGCGGTTTGGTCCGCCCCAATGGCCGCCAAAATCCGACCAATGCGACGAATGTGCCCCGAAAAAGTAGACAGATTTTGCTCGATGGACTGTTCGTCCCCAATGTCCGCCAACACCTGATCAAACCAGGGTAGCTCCACCGGTTCTCGGGCCGGGACAAACAGCCCTGCCTTAGCCATCAGGGCCGCCAGACCGAGGGTTTTCAGGGTAACGGTCTTGCCTCCCGTATTGGGACCGGTAATCGCCACCACCCGAATCTCGGGCCGCATGGTGACATCAATCGGCACCACCGTTAGTCCAGCTTCGTGGCGCTGTTGCCAGACCAAGATAGGGTGGCGCAACTGCCGCAGTACGGTCCGTTCATTGGCCTCACTAAATCGGGGAGAGTTGGCCCCTAACCAAAGGGAATAACGAGCCCGAGCCGTCGCCAAATCTAACGTGGTGACGACGGCCATCAGCGCTTCTAGGTCTTCACTCACCGCCGCCACTTGACCACTGAGCTGCTGCCGCACCAGTTCCTCTTCCCGAGCTTCCTGGCGCTCTAACTGGCGCAGCCGGTTACCAAACTCCACCACGCTCTGGGGTTCGATATATAGGGTGGCACCGCTGGTGGAAACATCGTGGACGATGCCGGGGATGGCATCCTTTTGCGGTGTTTTAACGGGCACCACATAGCGTCCGGCTCGCTGGGTAATCAGGGCTTCCTGCAGGGCTCCGGCTTGGCGCTGCATAATGCGCTGTAGCTTCTCATGGAGCTGGTCATAGGTGCCTTTAATACTGCTCCGAATGCCTGCTAGTTTGGGGTTGGCCCGGTCCGTAACCTTGCCGCGATCGTCAATACAGTGGTGAATTTCTTTTTCCAGGTCTGGATGGGTGCTCAGCTGGGCAACCAGGGCCTGCAACACCGGAAAGTCGTCTTCCTCTTGGGCATCAATCGCTCGACGAATCTGCCGCGCCCCCGCCAGGGTAGTGGCAATGTCCAATAATTCATCCCCGGACAAAATGCTTTGCAACTTCGCCCGCTCCAACGAGTCCCCGATGTCCTGAATGCCGCGAAAGTTCAGCGGTGCGGTATCTTCTAACCGATAGGCCTCGCGGGTCTGGGCCAGCAGCTGCTCACTTTCCCATTGATGCTGAGGAATCCGGCCATGCTGAGCAGCACGGGCCCCTAGCTTAGTGGCGGCAAAGGTGGACCACTGCTGACAGAGACGGGGCCATTCTAGTAAATCTAAGGTTTCTGACTGGATCAAAGCGGGGAAAGAAAAGGTGAGGCTGAGGGTGTTTTGAGGGTATCAACTTAAGCCGGAAAATCCTGGCTAGGTGGGGCATCAGGGCCTAGAATCCAGAATCCAGTGAGGCCCTGATGCCTGACTCCTGACTCCTGAATACTATCCTGGGGAAAACGTCCCGCTTTGAGTTGGTAACCTGTTTTGAATTTTGCGTTTTTATTTTGCGTTCTTAATTAACTATATAGCCTCTATCTTAGGAAGATGCTTCCTTCTGACCTACTGATCCATCGGCCTCGGGGTGATTCCATTGATGCCAAACAGCTGCCATTGAATGAGGGGTGGATTGCGATCGCAACCAACCTAATCGCCCTCTTCCAAGCCACCGTGGGCGATACCCAAGGCAACCTGAACCAAAAGCTCCAATCCCTCGAAGGCGAAGACACTGACTACCGCATTAAGCGGGGACTGGCCCATATCCTCCGCAGCAGCTTTAGCACCTTTGAGGTGGTCAGTCCCCTCGACCCCCAGGAACTCCGCCATCGGGCATTTGCCCTGGCCGCCACCACTGCTCCATCGTCCGCTACCGCCCAGCAGCACCTAGAAACCCTCGCCGGCCAGCTCACCCAAGAACTGAACAAGAACGTCGAACCCATGCATATCGAACAGGGTTTGTATGCCGACCTGAAGGAAAATCACATCCTGATCCAGTTCGATGCCCCCACCCCAGAGGCCCTGATCCACCGCTATAACCTGTCCCAGGTCCAGGGCATCTTCTACCGAGCCAGCCATGTGATCCTAAACCTGCACCGCAACGATCCCGGCGAATACAAGCTGATGTTTCGCTACCTGAAGCTGTTTCGGCTCATGACCTACATCGAAGGGGAAGCCGAACAGGGATTTACCATCACCATCGACGGTCCGGCTAGCCTGTTTAAATCCAGCACCCGCTATGGTCTGGACATTGCCAAGCTGGTCCCCGCCATTTTGCACGTCACCCGCTGGCACCTCAGCGCCACCCTCCAGTGGAAAGACAGCTACACCAAAGCCCAGTCCGAAAAAGGCTATACCCTTGACTCCACCTGCGATTTAGTCAGCCACTACCCCCCGGGCAAACCCTACGACAGCATGGTCGAAGCCGGCTTTGCCGAGCGCTGGGCCAGCTTAATCGACCAAGGTAAAACCCCATGGCAGCTAGAAAGGGAAGTCGATCTGATCCCGATTCCCGGCAGCGTTATGATTCCTGACTTTCGCCTAGTTCATCCCGATGGGCCAGTTTATTTACTGGAAATAGTGGGATATTGGCGGCCCGAATACCTCCGAAAAAAATTTGCCCAGGTACAAAAGTCAGACTGTCAAAATTTGATTTTGGCCATTTCAGAACGGCTAAACTTAGCCAAAGCGGGCATTGATGTCAAAAACGTCCCCGCTAAAATTGTGTGGTTCAAAGATAAACTGCAGCCCAAACCCGTCTTAGACCTGCTAGACGAATTGGAAAACTAGACCCTTAACGTAACGAATCATTCCCAATCTTTATTCGTATACTTAAGATGATAGCAACAGTCAGCTAGGCCATATTTCTGCCATATTTTTGCCATATCTCTGGGCCTCGGCCTTTTCCCGAATTTGTCCTCAGATTCTTAAGCAGTCCTTGAACCCACCCAGCGTATCTAAAGATATTGCCTGAAACCAACTGAATTCGTATGATTAGCTGGTTGTGTGTAATCTGGCCCCCAAATTTGGGCTCACTAACACTTTAGGAACCCTACCTAGTCCTTGTATTATGACCACGGTTTTAATTGTGGATGACAGCTCAACCCTACGGGAGATGATCTCTGGTCTCCTGATCAAGGCGGGTATGACTGTTTTGGAAGCTGAAGATGGTGAAAAAGCAAAAGATATGATCACATCGAACCCCCCTGATCTGGTGGTGCTCGATATTGTGATGCCCAATATGAACGGTTACGAACTTTGTCGATGGGTCAAGAGTAACGGCCCTACCAAGGACGTACCCGTTGTCATTTGTTCGTCTAAAAATGAAGAATTTGATCGATATTGGGGCATGAAGCAGGGAGCTGATGCCTATATTGCTAAACCGTTTCGCCCCGCAGAGATGGTAGAAACCGTGAGGCATCTACTGCGCAGTAGTAGTCGGTAGGAATCGTTAGGGCAGTCCTACGACTCCGCAGTAGAGCAATTGCCCCTAGACCACCCAACGGCCAAGGACGTATGATTGGGCAGATTTAGCCCACCTACTGTCTTTAATTCCTAATTCCCCATGGCAATGCAGCTGCGGATCCACGTTCCTCCCCACCCCTTAATCAAGCATTGGCTCGGAGTACTAAGGGACGTCAATACACCGTCCGCCGTATTTCGTAGCGCCATGACTGAAATGGGTCGCTGGTTAACCTACGAAGCAATTCGTAATGATTGGTTACTCACCGTAGACCTCACCATAGAAACTCCCCTTAGGTCCTGTCCAGCAACGTTTATTGATCCTGAAATGCCACTGATGGTGGTGCCCATTTTGCGGGCAGGATTGGCCTTAATGGAAGGGGTACAGGCCACCCTACCCACAGCTTCAGTCTATCACTTGGGTTTTGCCCGTAACGAAGAAACCCTCGAAGCGATCTGTTATCTCAACAAGCTACCTGAGCACATCCCCCCCGAAACTCGAGTATTAATCAGTGAGCCAATGCTGGCAACGGGCGGTACAATTATGGCCACTATGGCAGAATTAGTGAAGCGTGGTGTGGATCCGTCTCTAGTTAGGATTGTTTCGGTGGTTACAGCTCCTCCAGCGCTGCAAAAACTAGCCGAAGCCTATCCGCAGCTCGTAATTTATGCGGGCATCATCGACGAGGGACTAGATGAAAATGGCTTTATCGTGCCAGGACTAGGAGATGCTGGGGATCGAACATTTGATACCAACTAATCACCGTAGATTATGAGTCAGTCAAGCAACTTCACCAGTGGATTTTTTTTAGGAGCCCTGTTGGGGGGAATAGTTGGTGGTGTGGCCGGAGTCTTAGCCGCTAGCCGGATCAATCAGACAAACTCCGCCAAAGGGACCTCAAGCCTGAGTCAGCTTTCAGAAGACATCCGTCAGAACCTGGCGGATATGAGCAGTGATGAGCGGATGGAAGTGGCTCGCCGTGGCCTGGAAGATAAAATTTCCGAGCTGAATGCCGCGATTGAAGAGGTCCGTGAGCAGTTGGGTACGACTAATGGTCATTTCACCGACTATGAAACCTCCACCATCGACTCTTAATTATTGAGTTTTTATAAAACCCTTAAGTTTAGAGCATTATGGGCTCAAATAAACTTCGAGGTTAGGAACTCATCGGTTACACTGTAAGCAAGAATCCAAAGGTACACTCTAGTTATCGCCAGGTTATACACCTATGGTTGCAATCGTTTTTGAAGCTCTCGCCAAGTTTGTCAGCATTTATTTGGTTTTACTGGTCATCCGTGTGTTGCTGAGTTGGTTTCCCAATATAGACTGGGGTAACCCGGCTTTTTCAGCCTTGAGTCAGGTGACGGATCCCTATCTAAATCTTTTTCGTTCCATC
The DNA here is from genome assembly GCF_034932105.1 of Leptothoe sp. PORK10 BA2. Lineage (NCBI taxonomy): Bacteria > Bacillati > Cyanobacteriota > Cyanophyceae > Nodosilineales > Cymatolegaceae > Leptothoe > Leptothoe sp. PORK10 BA2. The sequence continues at coordinate 16,352 of NZ_JAYGIG010000034.1, forward strand.
ATTCCACCCCTGGGGGGAATTGATTTCTCAGCGATTCTAGCCTTTTTTCTTCTACAGTTTGTACAGTCTGCCCTTAACGGTGCTGCGGCGTCCCTGGGAAGTGGCTACGCGGCTTATGCGGGATTTTAGGCATTTTAGATCGATTAAACAGGCCTCAGGCTAGGTTTGTTCGCTTAAATACTCTGGGCATCGGCAACGGGTCCGTGGTACTTAAAGCAAAAACTGAAAGGGGCTGGTGGGATTTCCCACTAGCCCCTTTCAGTTATGTTTCAGAGATATAGACTAAATTTCTAATCAATTTGGCCTTGGCGACGGACCTTACCGACAAAACCAGATGCCTTGAAGTTCTTTAACTTCAGCGGGGGTTGCTGATTGGAGGCAACTGACACTCGGATTTCGAAGGCACTTTCCCCAGGAGGGACGTACTCTACGCCCCCTAGCCGACCACGATTTTGCATGACCGGATTGTTATCCTTGTCGAAAATGCGACCAAAAATATCGGCGTTGAGGATAGGCTTGCCAGAATTGTTGGTCAAAGTGCCGGTAATTAAATAGCAGGTCGCCCGGTCCAGACTGCCTGCACTGACGATGCCTTCGGCATATTCGGCGGAGCATTCTTCGTAGCCAATGTCAGATACCCCCAGCGGTGTCATGGCATGGGCTGGAGCTGCTATCAGTCCAAAACATATGATCCAAAAGGCGACGAGGGTTGCACGAAAAGCCATAGAAATCATTGGGGTAGGGTGAGAATTGCGATCGCATCAGTAGCCACCAAACTCCCCTAAGACTAATCCAGAGGAGTAAGTGCAACTAATCCATATGGCTATGGTAAGGGTCTACGGGTCAGCGATGCCAAAAAAACTCTGGCGTCATGGCGATTCGTCGAGATATCTGTTAGAAACCGTAAACTGGACCCCTTACCTGGCGTAAAGGCTGAGCTCAGTCCAGGCAGGGAACGGATGAAAGATGGTGATTGTGGGGCAGTTTTTTAGTTGTTTATGGGCTTTGTTGGTCGCTGGGGGGATTAGGGCTAGGGGCAATGGTCGGTGGCGTTGCCGTTGTTTCGGGCAGAGACTCTGTTTGATTTTCTATATTGTTAGGTGCACCTGCTAGGGCCGGTTGCAAGGAGGCAAAGCCAGGAATTTCCCATTGATCGAGAATATCCTTGACCAGGAGCTCTTGGAGCCAGATTTTGGCAACAACGGCTAGGGGTAAGGCCAGCACCAGGCCGAGAAAACCAAATATGGTGGCGAAACAAATTTGGGCAATTAATGTTAGGGCCGGGGGCAGAGAGATTTGGCGGGCCATAACCGTCGGTGTGAGCCAGTAACTTTCAATCTGTTGGATGATCACGTACCAACCAATCACAGGCACAACTTTCCAAGGTTCTGGTGAGATGAGGGCTACCATCGCTGGAAAAATAAGGCTGAGGCTGGGACCAACATTAGGGATAAAGTTGAGCACCCCGGCGATCAGGGCATGGGCCAATACGAGCTTGATGCCCAACAGGGCTAACCCAACAAAACTGAGGAAGAAAATGAACACTGAGTTGAGAACAATGCCTCCCATCCAGTTGCACAGAGAAATTTCACAGTCTTGTAAAATATCATCTGCCCGTCGTCGATAAAAGGAGGGCATTAATCGCAGCAGGGCCTGGCGATAGATGCTGGGATTCCCTAAAAACATTAGGGACAAAATCATCACCAGAAGAACCTGGAGCAATATTCGGAGGGAAGAGTTAAAGAACGAAAAGAAGTTATTAAAAACATCTACTACCGCTGAGTCGGGGGAGGTGGCCCAGTCTAAAAATTCGTTCAGGTCAGGAAAGCGGAGCTGTCCGGGTAAGTGGGTTTCAAGCTTGGTTAGGGTTTCGGGTAAATCGCGGCTGGCATCGATAATTAGCTCGATCAGTAGGCTAAATTGCTCCACAAAGGGAGGGACTACCCCGAGGAAAAAGAGGGCGATGACTAAAAAACTGATGAACAGGACGATGGGCATGGCAAATCGGCGGGGAATGCCGGTTTGCTGGAGACGTCGGACGATGCTGTTGAGGGCGATCGCAACGATCACCGCCGTAAATACCAGTAGTAAAATGTCCTTAAGCAGCCAAAGTATATATAGGCTCGCTAAGATGCTGATCAGGCCAATCCATCCACCAAGTTTCACAAGATACTCCTGACTGTCACCACTGCATTTAAATAATTCTTAGAGCATTCAACTAGTCTAGTATGGTGCCGAAAACAGTTTACTTATAACCAGTCAGATACCCAGTCAGAATTCCGCCCATTCTAACCAAGCCCACGATAAATATACTTTTTTTGTAAGAAAAAAAAGTTATCCCTCATCTTTAATCGGTGCCTTGACCACCCCAACTCCCCAGTGGCAGCTGCCCGACGGTAAAACGATTTCCACCGATTGGGTCGACACTGTCCAAGCGATCGCAACGTTACCCAACCCGCCCAAACGAGCGGCTGAACTGCTGTGGCAGCGAGGCATTTGTACGGCTGAGCAGCTCACGGCCTTTATCGACCCCGACACCTATGAGCCTATGCCGCCAGAGGCATTTGGGGCTGAAATGACCCAGGCGGTGGAGCGCATTCTCCAGGCCGTAGAGCGCCAGGAAACCGTCACCATTTGGGGCGACTTTGATGCCGATGGCATTACGTCTACGGCGGTGCTGTGGGATGGTCTGCGCCAGTTTTTTCCCACGGGCATGCTGAACTACTTTATTCCCAACCGGCTGACCGATTCCCATGGGCTGTCGATCCATGGCTTGGATGCGATCGCAACTGATGGCACCACCCTGGTAATCACCTGCGATAACGGCAGCACTAACCTAACGGAAATTGACCATGCCCAAACCCTTGGCATCGACGTGATCATCACCGATCACCACACCCTGCCCGAGGCCCGCCCGCCGGTAGTGGCCATTATCAATCCGCGCTACTTTGAAGCGGATCATCCCCTGGCCCATCTGTCCGGCGTGGCCGTTGCCTTTAAGCTGGTGGAAGCCCTCTACGCCAGACTCACCCCCACCCGGCCCCTGGCGGAACTGACCGATTTGGTGGCCATTGGTCTGATTGCCGATTTGGTGCAGCTGAGCGGTGACTGTCGGTACCTGGCCCAAATCGGTATTCGTCAGCTCCAGACCCATTTAAAAACCAGTCACCCAATTCGTCCCGGTGTAGCCGAACTATTAAAACTCTGTCGCCGGACGGGGGATCGCCCCACCGATATTTCCTTTGGCATTGGTCCCCGCATTAATGCCGTCAGTCGAATCCATGGCGATGCGCAGTTTTGCGTGGACCTGTTGACCAGTGAAGATCCGGACCATTGCCAGGACCTAGCCCAGCAAACCGAGTGGGCCAACACTCGCCGTAAAGCATTGCAAAAAGATGTCCACACCCAGGTGCTCCAGCGACTGACCGAGTTGGACATGGCCACGGTGCAGGTGATTGTACTGGCCGATGCCCAGTGGCCAACAGGGGTCCTGGGCATTGTGGCGGGACAGGTGGCCCAGGAATATGGCAAGCCGACGATTTTACTCACCCTTGATGGCGAGGTGGCGCGGGGCTCGGCCCGGTCGGTGAATCGGATCGACCTCTATCAGCTGGTGACGGCTCAGTCCCATTTACTCACCAGCTTTGGGGGGCACCCATTTGCGGCGGGCATGACCCTACCAGGGGAGAATGTGGAGCTATTTGCCGATGCCCTGAACCGACAGCTGCGCCAGGTGGGGATCACATCTGGTCCCGTGATTAAGGTGGATCTAGAAGTGAGCGCCTGTGAACTCGGAAAAGACCTGTTTCAGCAGTTAAATTTGCTGGAACCCTACGGCATGGGGAATCCGGTGCCTCGGTTACTGGTGCGCAATGCCTGGTTTGACAATACCTGGCACCAGAAAATCAAGGACCCGGTGTCAAACCGCAAGCTCCAATTTATCAAAACCCATTTTTTACTCAAGGACGATACCTGCCCTGCTGGATTTCCGGGCTTGTGGTGGGGCCACTATAAGGACGATCTGCCGGTGGGCCGCTGCGATGTGGTAGTGGAGCTAGATTTTAATGCCTACTCTCGCCAGAAGAAGCCCCAGTATGGGGGCTATGAGGTGCGATTAGTGGATGTGCGCGGGGCTGAGGCTGAAGCGGTTTCAGCAGTGGCCATGTCAAAACAGCAGGTGATTGACCGCCGGGCCCAAGCGGCTGATTTGGGAGATGGCTTGGGGAAGGGTTGGGAGGAGGGGTTGGTGGTGACCCAATGCCCAACCAATTGGCAGCAGTTGCGCCCCTGGTTTCACCAGGCGACCCAGCGGCAAACGCCCCTGGTGTTGGCCTATGACAACCCTGAACCGGCCGCTCCGGTGGAGGTGTGGAAGCAGTTGATGGGATTGGCCAAGTATTTGGCCCGGACGGGGACGGGGGTAACGATGGCGCAGATCATGGCGCAGCTGGGACTGGGGGAGGGGGCGTTGCGCTGTGGGTTAGCGGCGTTGAATAGTTTAGGTTTTTGGGATGGGGAGCACGCAGAAGATGATTTGCAAACGGCTGAACTCCTGGCGGCTACCACAACTGCGACCATCAATAGAACCATGACGCTCCGATATGATGCCACCCTAGCTGCCACCCTAGAAGAACAACAAGCTAAACTCCGGTTGTTTTTAGCCAGTTTGCAGGAAGAACAATTTCAGCGGCAGTACTTTGTTGATGTGCCGGTGGATATTGCCCAAACGGTGATGGAAAGCTAGGAATACGGGTTTTAGAACAGTTTTTCCTTCAAGTTTCCATGCTCGCTTAATATGGGTACTTTAACAAATCTCCCCATCTTTTATGCTACTTGCCTATACAAAACTCTCCCCAACTACTTCCACCGTTGCCGTTATCTAGGATTCGTCACCAGTAATTCTCTCTTCTCATCGGACAACAAAAACCAGCTAACGGTATCTTCTGTTTTCTCCCTGGCAATATAGAGATCAAAGGGACCCGTTTCTTTTTTTTCACGGCTGGTCAGCTGGATCACAGCTTCATAGGTACCCTGGAGATGGAAGGTGTCATCGTCCTGGGCTTCCCGTAGGGTTACCTCTACCTGGCGGAGCTTAAAGTTGGGCAACTGGGGTACTTTCGGTGCTAAATGGGCGATCAATGCCTGCTGCGTATGGGCCATTTTCATGGCTAGCCCCCGCTCTATAACCGACTGGGGGGGCACAGCACCGAAGTCGCCACAGGCCTGTAGCAGCAAAACCAGGCTAAGCAAACATATCCAACGCAAACGAGCCATCTTATCTATCCACAATGGACATTGATTGATCCTAAGCTTGATTATCCAAACTTTTGCTTAGCTTGCTCGTAAACTTCTACGGTTATTTCCGTTACCTCTGCTTCCTGGGCGAATTTCTCAATTTTTTTGCGGGCAGCTGGACGGACAAAAAACGGAATTTCTTTCAAACGGGCTTTGGCTTCGGCGGTCCATTCAATGGCGGTACTCATGGGTGCGATCGCAATAGATAACCCCTCTACTGTACAAGCTCCCCCCTAGCAAAATGAACCTGATGCAGTCAGAAAGGCACTGGTTCTTTGGATTTTTGAGACACAATTTGGCATGGATACACTAACGGAACCTGGCAAACGTTTTACTTTCACAACCTAGAGCCTCTCGTTTATTGTTGTACCTATTTTTATCTTGATATTTTCACAATACCGAAGAGCCCTAGGTATTGCTTCCCTAGTGGTGCAGAGCTTTCAGGACTTTTCTGCACCACTGAGGTTGTTATCCCTATCGTCCTATTCACCGAACTTGAATTTGATTGAGCGATTATGGAAGTTTGTCCGAAATCAATGTTTGCATTCAAAGTTTGTATTCAAAGTGCTACGAAGAGTTTGACGATTTCAAGACGGCGATTGAGGAGTGGATCGCAAAAGTCAATACAACCCACAAAAAATTTCTGGAGACATTGTTATCTTTGAAGTTATCCTTGAACTTTCAGTCCTTTAAAAAAGTTCATATTCTAGGCGTTTAGGCTATAATTTCCGCTGAAGTAGAACTATTTGCAATCCATGCAAAACGAGGAATCAACGTACTTGGCGATTGTATGATTAGATCATCGGCACATTCGTTTTGTTTTCAATCCTTTAACTACTGAGAAACTTCCATTAACCTTCCCTTTACCCACAGCAAGGTTATTTATGGAAATATACGGATAGGGGATAAATGAATCAGCTCACATATCACATGACTGATCTAGTCTGACTTTGAATTACACAAATATGGCCTAATCTACCGTGACTCATCGTCTCTATGCAGGGCCCAGGAAGCTATTTCTGGGCTGCTTATCCCTGGCCATATGTCTTTTGGGAATTCAATGGGTGAGTGGTTCTGATGGATCAGCCTTAGCTAATTTAGCTAATTCAGACGGGCCGGTTCTTCTGGATATGCCCATTTATGATCGCTCATCTAGCGATGACTTAGTTAGTCAAGCTGAATCCATGGCTACCCAAGCGATTGATCAACACTTTAATGCCGATCCCAGCCTGACTGAGATCGAAGTTGTTGTGTTGGGCAGCCGCAATGGTGATGTCATCCCCATCTTGACCACAACGGTTGCCCGAACACAGTGGCAGGAAAATCCACAGGTGAGTGCTTGGACAAAATATTACAGTTCCTATGCGTTGATCCGACGACACGATAGGCCGCAGCCTACCCAGGTTGCCACCAGTCCGTCTCGCCGCTCCACGACCGCTGCGTCGCGCGACATTGCTCCCCAGTTTGATCGACTGTTTGACTCTGGTCAGCTCAGTGGTCGAGCTGTACAGCCCTATGTCGCTTTTGTGGATTAGCTTTCACACATTTTTTGTCAAGCGGAAAAGCTCTCCCATATAACAAAGTTTGGACGAAAGTCTGGATTGGAGGGCTTTATGGTTCAGGTTCATATGTCTTGATGGTGCACCCGTAATCTCAGAGAGGAGATCATAGTTCTATGTCCCACGCTAATCACGATAACAACACCCGTAATCGGTCTAATAACCGCCCTTTTGAAGACATTCTCAAAGCTAGCCTATCCCGTCGTAATGTGTTGAAGCGTAGCGCTGTCATGTCAGCGGCTGGCTTCATGGGTGCATTTGTCGGTGAAAGCCTGTTGGCTAAGGGTGCGGCGGCTGCAACTACCCTAGCTGGCGGTGCCACTGGCGGTACCCTATTGGCTCAAACTACTGGCCTGCTCGGCTTCGCTGCAGTAAAAATTGCAGATGCTATTGCGGATCCGGCCACTCCTACCGTCTCTCCCGACTACGAGTACCAGGCTTTGATCCCTTGGGGTACGTCCATTCAGCCTGGTGGTCCAGAATACAAAGGTGATCCCAACACTCGCCCCACAGCCGCTGAGCAAGCTAACCAGGTGGGTATTGGTCACGACGGCATGTGGTTCTTTGCCAAGAATGGCACCAGCAATACCGAAGGAATGCTGTGCATTAACCATGAATTTGGTGAAAATGCGCACATCCTGGGCAAAGATGCGCCTGAGAGCCTAGAGGATGTTCGTTTATCCCAGCACGCCCACGGGGTTTCAGTGGTTGCCATTAAGAGCACTAACGGCAAGTGGGACCGCGTGGCTAGTCCCAACTCTCGGCGTATTCACGTGAACACTGAGGTTGAATTCAGTGGTCCTGTGGCCGGTAACGCTCTCCTCAAGAACACCGCTAACAATCGCTTCCAAGGCACGCTCAATAACTGCGGCAATGGTTATACCCCTTGGGGCACCTACATCACTTGTGAAGAGAACTTCAACGGTTACTTTGGTTCCTCCCAGGGGGAGGCCTTTGTGCCTAACGAAACTCAGGACCGTTATGGCTTTAGTGCGACTGGCTTTGGCTACAGTTGGGAGCTATTCGACGATCGCTTTGACCTGTCTAACCCCAGCTATGCCAACGAGCATCACCGCTTTGGTTGGATTGTTGAAATCGATCCTGAAGATGGTTCCAAGAAGGCTGTTAAGCGTACAGCCATGGGGCGCTTTAAGCACGAAGCTTGTGCTTTCGCAACGGGGACCGGCGGTCGCATTGTGGGTTACATGGGGGATGACGAGCGCTTTGACTACTGCTACAAGTATGTGTCTCAAGCTAGCTGGCGCTCCATGCTGGCCCGGGGTTTGAGTCCCCTGGACTACGGTAAGCTCTACGTTGCCAAGTTCAAAGAAGACGGCTCCGGTGAATGGCTGGAGCTGACGATTCGTAATCCTCAGCTAAAGGCTAAGTTTAAGGATCAGGCTGAATTGTTGGTATTTACCCGGGTGGCAGCTGATATCCTGGGGGCTACTCCCATGGACCGTCCCGAGTGGACCACGATTGCTCCCGACGGAGCTATCTTCTGGTCTTTAACCAATAACAGCAATCGTACGGAGACAGGGCCTGGTAGTCCCTTGGCCCCTAACCCCGATGGCCACATCCTGCGCATGGTGGACAGCAACAACCACACAGGAACCAAATTTACCTGGACTATTCCTTTCATTGCGCAGGAGACTCACGAAGATGGTGATGAAACTACCTTCAGTGACCCCGACGCCCTCTGGTCAGACGAAGATGGTCGTCTGTTCATCGGTACGGATGGTGGACAGAAGAAGGGGCTCAACAACCAGATGTTGGTTGCGAACCCGGCCACTGGCGAAATCCGTCGCCTGTTCACAGGTGTTGCAAGTGATGAAGTCACGGGTTTTGCCTATACTCCCGATCGGAAGACTCTGTTCACAAACATCCAGCATCCCGGTGACGGCGATCCCACCCTCACCAACTTCCCCGCCCCCACGGATGGGGTGACGATTCCCCGTGATAGCACCATCGTGCTCACCCGTAAGAACGGTGGCATCGTGGGTTCATAGTCGCTGAACACTGCTCTGTTTTGCTTGGAAGCAAAACAGAGCAGTCATGGGGGATTTGACGCAGTTTTAGTCCATTGCTTTCATTTTTTATTGATCATAGAACTATGAAAAAGATTGTTTTTGCTGCTGCTGCAACTTTGGGCATAACTGCCTTTGCAGCCCCCGCTCAAGCCGCGAGTTTCCGCTGGAATATTGACTATACTGGCTTCTTCGCCGATGGTGCCTCCATTAACGGTAGCTTTATTGCTGACGAGACGGCTGCTACTGATGGTTTTGTATCCACTGATGAGTTTGACTCTTGGATATGGACCTTTAACAGCGCAACAGAGGTTGTGTCTGTGTCTTCTGCCGACAGTGGTGCTGAGATTCAGAACTTTTTTGGCCCCGCTGGTTTCTTTGTTGACGGTACGGCTAATGTAGTTGGGGATGATGCGTCTGAGGGGGTTTACGCGTCTAGTTCAGCTGTGATTGATCTTGACTTTCTCTTGGTCGATACCTTTGCGTCTGGTTCCATCACATCCTCTGCTACGGGCGATGTGACTGTTTCCGATGCTATTTCGGTCTCCGATCCTGAAACTGTTCCTGAGCCTGCGACTCTATTGGGCCTTTTTGCCTTAGCGGGTGCTGCTGCTACGGCTAAGCGCCAGAAACAGGCTGCTTAAGTTACCACAGTTAGGTCTAGGGAATTGAAAGGACTTTAGATTTAGCATTAACCCCTGGGTGTCATTGATGCCCGGGGGTTTGTTATTAAGTCTGCCCGTGGGAACTAGCAATAACCGTTAGAGTAGCGTCAACTTAGGCCCAAACCATAACCATGGTTCTACAAAACATGGGTCATGATTCAAGGCTTTGACGATACAGGTGCTAATTCTACCCTAGGCGACTAACTCTAGGGGGTACTCAATATTGACGTGGGCCAGAGACTCTAACGCTTGCTTAAGGTCGGAGGTCAACTCCATGGCCTGCTGCTTGCCGGACCCCGAAGCTAGGTAGTTGGTAACTTCTAGGGGCTGACCAATGCGTATCTCGACACTGCTGCCCAGGCTGGGGCGCGGATGGTCATAGTCAAAATAGATCGGCAGCACCTTAACCCCTAAACCTGGGGTGGATTGTTCGGCCTGGAGGGCCAATCTGGCTAGACCAGGCTTGAGGCGCTGCACCTGCTTTTCACGAAAAATATCCCCTTCGGGAAAAATCACTAGGGTTTGTTGGTTGCGGAGCAGCTGCACACCGTGGCGCAGGGTTGCGATCGCAGGCCGTCTCACATCCACCGGAAATCCCCCCAGACGTCGAATTGCCCAGCCCTGTAGCCCGAAACATTCATCGGCAGTGACCATAAACCGCAGATAGCGCCCCGTGGTCTGATGACCCACCAGACCCACCAATAATGAATCCCACCGCGAGCGATGGGTCGGAGCAAACACAACGGGACCACTGGTGGGAATATTTTCCTGACCGGTGATGCGAATAGTCTTAAAGAAATTTGGCAGCACCAGGTCTTCACCAATTTTGTACGCCAGCGGAGCCAGCCAGGGCGACAGCGTCGACTGACAAGGCCCATGAATAGCTTCTGGTGTAGGCGATTTATGAAGCAAAAATTGGGGACTAAAGGCCATTAGCAGTGCCGAGGAAAATGAAGAACACACTCAAATCGGAATCTAGATTTCGCTAGCGTCGCTCATGCATGAACCATGTGCTCAACGATACTCAAGTCCACATTGGTATACATACCATAAACCCTTGGTCAGTTCAGATACGCCCTAGTAGGGGACAGTTTCACCGCCGTCTCTGCCGAAACCAGTTTTGTAACTGCTGCTGACAAGAAGATGCGAGAATTCCCCCCTGTACGCCTAGTTTATGGTTAGACGCCGGTCCATCCGGCACATTCAAGACAGAGCGTACCGCCCCAGCTTTGAGATCATCTGCGCCATACACTAGTAAACCCAATCTGGCGTTGACAATTGCCCCCGCACACATGGGACAAGGTTCTAGAGTAACGTAAAGACGACAGTCATTCAGATGCCAGTTTTGCAAATGTCGTCCAGCCTGACGCAGGGCCAAAATCTCTGCATGGGCCGTGGGGTCATGATCCCGCTCGCGGCAGTTAGCCGCTTCGGCAATTACCTCATCGTCAGGACCAACCACCACCGCCCCCACCGGCACCTCTCCCGCATCCCCAGCCGCCTCGGCTAGCTCCAACGCCCGCAGCATCCAGCGACGATGGTTGAGATAAACAGGATTATCCAGCGGCGGCGGCGGCACATTGAAAGGCATCTATAGCTGAGTGAGAAAAAAATAAATGGGGAGGTTTGGGGAAGCTGCGTGGGAGGAAAAGATTCAGATAATCCCAAAATAGGTCAGAATCAGAGGATTTTCCCCTATATTTTTGACCTCATGGACATCCCCAGGTGCTACCAAAATACAAACCCCTGGGGTCAGGAGCTGATCGACCCCGTTAACGGTCATGGTGCCAGTGCCCTCTGAGACCAAGAATACCTCATGCATATCTGAGTGGGCATGGGCTGGAGCCACCTGTCCAGGGGCAAAGGTCGCCTGGGAAAAGTTAGTCAGGTGGGGTACATCCCCAGGCTGTAACATCACCTTTTTGCGAATAGCGGCATTGTGGGACACACCCTGGTCCAATAGTTCACTTAGCTGTACTCGTTTCATTTGGCCTTACCTTGAGCATCGTCTATGGGTTGGGCAGGGGCATCGACAGACAATCTGTTAGAAATGATTAAATCCCGCAAGTCCGTTTGACCCACCATGGAGATAGCAGGGACCGGATCGTAGCCACCTTCGTGCCAGGGATTACAGCGGGCAATACGTTTGATCGCCATCCAGCTACCACGCCAGGGGCCAAAACATTCTATGGCCCCTAGGGCATAGGCTGAGCAGGTGGGGGTATAGCGACAGGTGGCCGGCAATAGCGGTGAGATCAGAATTTGATAACCGCGAATGACTGCCTTGAGCACCAGTTTCATAAAGTTTGGAACGATTGGCATGGACTATGCACTGATTTAGATTGGTTTCGTAAGCTAGGCAAGCATTCTTCCCTGGCAATCTAAATATTTTCTATGGTTATACGATTGGAGAATGGCATAACCTGCAATCTACTGATATGAATTAAGAATTTCCATTCAGTACTAATGTACTATTAAGCGTCATATGCAGCTCACAATATGCAGCTCACAAATAGTCTTTATTCGATTCTACAAATCTTTCAATTCCTCCCATTAGGACAGATGTTCTTGAGGGGTGCCAACTCAAAGCGGGTCGTTTTCCTAAGGATAGTATTCAGAAGGCAGGAATCAGGGCCTCACTGGCTTCTGGCCCCGGATTTCCCACCTAGCCAGGATTTCCCGGCTTAAGTTAATACCCCGAAAAGCAACTGTCTTGAGTGAAGCTGTGAATCACGGATTAATGGAGCCATGGAATCAACAGTGAGCCAGATATTCCGGGACATTACCTCACATACAGTTGGGCTATTCCAGCAATGTTGTCTGCGCCATAGCCTGACTTCTGAGCTTGTTGATAGATCTGTCGAACCGCTTCAACGACGGGAACGTTAGCCTCAAGTGACTGGGCAAACTCTTGAGCATAGCGAAAGTCTTTTTCCACCAAGTTAATGGGAAATAGCGGTGCATAGTTTTGGTTGGCCATCAGGGCACCAATACCCTTTAGTGCAGCGCTGGTGGTAGGCATTTGATTCAGCCAACTGATGGCAATCTCGGAGGACATGCCTGTTTTTTGCAACAGGCCCAGAACTTCCCCTAGGGCGGCTACCTGAATGCCAAAAAGGGTATTGATGGCAAGCTTTAGGGCCATACTGGCGGTGGCATCACCCACAGGATGAATGACCGCCGAATGATTTTTGAGAATGGATTGCACCGCGTCCAAGGTGGCAGCATCGCCGCCCACTAGTTGGATCAGTTGGCCGGCCTCAGCTTGGGGACGGGAACCGATGACGGGGGCAGCTAGGAATGGGTGACTGTGAGCGGCCATTTTTCGCGCTAGCTCACAACTCCAACCAAGGGTGAGGGTGCTGTATTCGAGGGCTATGGCCCCCTGCTGTAACCCAGCCATGGCCCCAGTTTCCCCATTCAGCCACACCTGACGAGAAGCTTCGTCATTCGCCACCATGGCAATCACCACCTCAGCTGCCTCAGCCGCTTGCTTGGGTGAATCATAGGCCGTTGCCCCTTGCTCAACCAAGGGCTGACAGCGGGCGGGTGTGCGATTCCACACATGGAGGGAATGTCCGGCTGACAATAGTTGTGTCGCAATGCGGGCCCCCATGGCCCCCATGCCTAAAAATGCAATATCAGTCATGGCAGTGGTGAATAAACTACCTGCATCCTATCCATGCATAAACTGACAATAAATACTTAAAATATCAACAGACTCATGCAACTTACGCACGAATGGATCTACAGAAATGGATCTATCAGCCTTGGAGCTCTTTATTGATGTGATGCAGCAGCATAGCTTCGCTGCGGTGGCCCGGAGTCGGAATATTGACCCATCGTCGGTGTCGCGGGTCATTGCCAAGTTAGAGCGGGATTTGAACATTCGCCTATTCCAACGCAGTACGCGTAAACTGCAACCCACCGAAGCGGGGCAGCTTTATTTTGACCGGGTGTTTCCAGCGGTGACTGAGTTAACCGTGGCTCGACAGCAGGCGATGGAGGTGAGTCAGACGCCTCGGGGCACGTTGCGGGTGACGGCTCCGGGGGTGTTTGCCGAGAAGCAGCTGACACCTTTGTTGCCGGAGTTTGCTCGGCGTTATCCAGAGCTGCGGGTAGAACTCCTGTTGGTGGATGCCTATTTGGATTTGATCGCTGAGCGAATTGATGTGGCGATCCGGGTGGGAGCACTGCGAGACAGTACCTATCGGTTTCAGAAGCTACGATCGATAGAGTTTTTTATCTGTGCGGGGCCAGGATATTTGGCCGAGCATGGTGTGCCAGAGAGGCCTGAGGAGATTGTTGATCATCGCTGTTTGCTGTTTCCCCGGCGGGATCATAGCTTGAGTTGGTTGTTTAGGGATGAGGCTGGTGCGATAACAGAAATGCCGATTCAAGGGCAGTATTTAATCACGAATTCAGCAGCCATTAGGAACTGTGCTGTGGCCAATATGGGTCTCACACTACTGCCCGACTGGCTAATTGAAAAAGATATTGCAATAGGTCAATTGGTCCGACTCTTCAGCCGTTACACTGTCACCGCCACTGACTTTAATAGTGGCGTATGGCTGCTCTATCCATCCCAAGGGTTTATTTCTAGGAAAACTCAGATTTGGATTGATTATCTAGGCGATAATTTGCGATCAAACATTCACGATATTGACAGAGATATGCGTGTAGCGCAGTGAAGTACAACAACATTTCTCACACATTTTCTCACACATTTTCTATAGCCTCTGTCATTATGGTGGAGGCCTTTTTAGAAAAATAGGGACATATTCCAACGATAATGTTGGTATATGCCCCCTACAATGGGATTCAATTGTCAAACGATTCTACGAAGGCGAAAGGAAGAGAGTCAGCGCCCGTCGATCAAAGGACTGGACCTTACCAGCACTTTCTAAGTCGTCAACCACTCTTTGCAGTAGATCAGTGGCGCGATCGCGATGCTGATGCTCCCGACCTCTTAAACGCACAAGGAACTTAACCGAATCGCCCTTACTGAGCCATTCAGTCGCGCGTTTTACCCGCAGTTCATAGTCCGACTCACCAATATTGGGTCGAAACTTTACCTCTTTAACCGACGGACGAGACGTCTGCTTTTGCCGCTTGCTCTGCTGGTATTGCAGTTTTCCATGGTCCATCGCCTTAGCAACTGGTGCGCCTTCTCGCGGCTGAGAAACCACTACCAAATCAAGATTGCTTTCTTTCGCTAGCTTGATAGCATCGGCCGTGTCGATGACGCCATGGTTTTCACCCGTTTGGTCGATGAATAGGACCTGGGGGTCCTTAATATTGCGGTTTACAAGAGGCTTCTGTTTCTTAGTGATAAGACGGGTCTCCAGACTTACAAATTATGCCTATCATCATAGGCCAGTTTGATTGTTTCGGCATCGATCTGTCGAAACATGTCTGCAAATGGCCAGTTATATGCATGATTATGTTAAGAACTGACAAGTTAGGGCCGGTATAAACTGCCGCATCAGGGTGCAGGCAAACTGATCAGTCAGTGGTGGTAAGGGTTGCGATCGCACCCCCATTAATTCTTACTATAGGTATTCCAGTTGCGTGTTGAATTTACCTCATACCTGCTATAACAGCCATGTTGTGTCGGTATTTTCCATGACAGCTCCAAATTTTTCCAGTGCCTCTGTCCTAGACGCACTCAACTGGCGTTACGCCACCAAAATGTTTGATGCCAGCAAAAAAATCCCTACCGATACCTGGTCAGCCTTAGAGCAAAGCTTAGTCCTAGCTCCTTCGTCATTTGGCCTAGAACCTTGGAAATTCTTCGTGGTGGATGACACCGCCGTGCGGGCCAAACTGCTAGAAGCATCCTGGAAGCAAGCCCAGGTCGTCGAGGCCTCCCACCTAGTTGTACTCGCTATTAAAACCGGTCTAAGCGAAGCCGATGTGGATCGCGCCATGGCCCGTACAGCCGAAGTCCGGGATGCATCCCTAGAGTCCCTCCAGGGCTTTGGCAATGTGATCAAAAACTTTATGAAAAATGTACCGGATGTCGATGGCTGGTCCACCCGTCAGACCTACATTGCCCTCGGTCAGCTGATGGTCAGTGCCGCCCTGCTGGGCATCGACACCTGCCCCATCGAAGGCTTTATGCCCGCTCAGTACGATGAAATCCTCGGACTATCTGAAATGGGATACCATTCTGTCGTCGTTTGTGCCGCCGGATATCGCTCCGAGGCAGACAAATACGCCCACCTACCGAAGGTCCGCTTTCCTGTAGAGGATAAGGTTCAGCATATTTAGGACGATATTTAGGGCGACATTATATTTCAGCGACAAACTAGCTGCAAGGTAAATTTCGCTGATAGAAGAGGGCACCTCGGTTAATTCAATTTTGTTAAAAAAGACTCACTTTATTGAAAATAGCGAATGAAGTTCCAATGGTTTCAGACGTTGTTTTTGAGGTCAAGGCAATTAATAGAGGTGCCCCAGGGCAAACGCATACGTTTCTTAACACGCTATATGTAGCGCAAGCAGGCGTTCACGACACTAATGTTCATCAGCTTTTTCTCAATAAGACTCTTCTTAATGACACTATTCTCAATAAAATGGCCAA
>NZ_JAYGIG010000035.1:0-31067 GCF_034932105.1 Leptothoe sp. PORK10 BA2
ACTGAGTTTGATGCGACCCTTGGGCTTGCTCAAGGAGGTTACCAATTCCTATATTTGGATTACGCTAGCTGATAATCTCTGTAACCTGGGAAAACTCTCTAATTTTTTAAGCCTGAGTAGTTACGGATCGGCAGTATTATATTGACTTTTCGTCAGTGCGGGGGGGGGATATTGTCCGGGAACTTGAACGGACCATAGTGCTGCTTTCACCGGATGAAGCGACAACTCAGCTATTTACGGGCAACATTGGCTGTGGCAAGTCCACGGAGTTACTGCGCTTGAAGGCTCAGCTGGAGCAGCAGGGGTTCCATGTGGTGTATTTTGAGTCGGACCGAGACTTGGAAATGGCGGATGTGGATATCAGCGACATTTTGCTGATGATTGCCCATCAGGTGGTGGAGAGTTTAGAAAATGATGGGGTTAAGCTGAAGCCGTCGGCCTTGGTGAACCTGTTTCGGAATTTGGCGGAAACATTGCAGACGCCGATGGAAATTGCCGATGTAAGTTTCTCGGTGGGGATTGCGGCGCTGACGGCACGGGCTAAGGAGAGTCCGGAGATGCGCAGTCGCATGCGGCAGTACCTGGAGCCGCGCACGAAGACGATAATTGATGCGATTAATGAGGAACTGCTGGAGGTTGCGATCGCAACCCTCCGCTCCCAAGGCAAAAAAGGCCTAGTGGTGATCGTGGACAACCTCGACCGCATCGACCCCGTAGAGCGGGCCAATGGCCGTACCCAGTCCGAATATCTCTTCATCGACCGGGGGGAACAGCTCAAGCGGCTCAACTGCCATGTGGTATACACCGTTCCCCTCACCTTGGTATTCTCCGATGATTTACCCCGGCTATCCAACCGGTTTGGCGTGTCGCCCAAAGTGTTGCCCATGGTGCCCGTCACCCAGCGGGATAGCACTACTTTCGAGCCAGGCCTAGCCCTATTGCGGCAGATGGTACTAGCCCGTGCCTTTCCCAACAAAAACTACAATGAGCGAGTTGATTTCATTGGCGATGCCTTTGAATCCATCGATGTGCTCAACCGCCTATGCCAGCTGAGCGGTGGCCACATGCGTAACCTGATGCGGCTGCTCTATGGCTGTTTGCAAAAGGGCGATCCGCCAATCAAGTCAACTATTCTCGAAGCGGTCATTCGCGACGAACGAGATTCTCTCATGGCCTTAATTGACGAGGGGGAATGGCAACTGATGTTCAAGGCGATCAGTAAACCAGATACCCAAGGTAATGAGGCCTATAGCCTGCTGCTCCGGAGCCTTTTTCTCTATGAATATCGCGACAACGGCGGTCGTTGGTTTGACCTCAACCCGGTACTCAAGGAAACCAACCATTTTAAGCATTGGCTCGCAAATTATAAAGCGAATAGTTAAACCCTAGGGCACCCACTAGGGCAGTCCCCAGCTCACTCACCCCCATGCGTCTACCACTCCCCCACTCTCCGGTAAGCTTGCCCACCTCACCCCATGTACCAGGCTGATCTTCCCGAAATTGTCATCCATAACCACACAGCCCTGAACAATCTCAAGCGGGCGCTCACCCTTGGTCGTGGCCAGTTTTCCCTAATCTTGGTGCGGTGCAACTATCAACGCCTGACCCAGCTATTGCTGCAGGACCTGGCCCAGACCCAGGATTTTCAGGTGGTGGAGCTGATGGCAACCGATCGGTCTTTGCCAGAAGCGATCATGGGTCGTCAAGCTTCCCTAGGACCGGCATCAGCCGACACAGCGGGCACCGATACAGGCACCGACATGGCGGACACCGATACAGGCACCGGCACGGCGGTGATGGTCACCGGCTTTGATCAGGTAACTGCCCTGGATGTGTTGTTTAAGGCGGCCAATGTGGGTCGAAATGCGCTGCTGGCAAAATTTCCCTATCCAGTGGTGCTGTGGATGACGGATGACGTCTTGCAGACTCTCACCGTCTATGCAGCTGATCTGAAAAGCTTTGCGGCGGTGCCGATTCAGGTTGACTATCCGATCCAGGCCTTGATTGAGGCCCTGCACCGGGCCGCTGGGGAGCTATTTACCCATATTTTAGATAACCATGATGGGCACTTTTTGGCGTATGTGGCCCCAGAGTTGCCTAGCTTAAGTCACCATTTGCAGGTGTTGACTGAGCAGGAGTTACCGTTTGCGATCGCAGCCCTAAAACAACACACCGTTCCGCTAGATGGAGCCTTGCAAGCCAGCCTCGCCTTTCTCCAGGGTCGGGCCACCCACACCCCTGAGCGATTGAAAAGCGCTCGGGACTATTACGAACAGAGCCTAGCCTACTGGCAGCAGACTGACAAAATCGTCGAAGATACCCGCGATCAGCAGGCAGTCCTGCTCCTGCACCTCGGCCTGTGGTGGCAGACCCATGCCGAATTGCAACGCTCCACCCATTTAGCCTCTTACCACCAAGCTCGCCGCTTTTATAAACAATTCATCCAGGTGTTGCAGCAACAAAATCGTCAGGACCGGGTCGCCACCTTTATCCATGTACTGGCGGAAATTTTGCAGCGGCTGGAGGACTGGGATGCCCTAACCACCCTGGCGAATGAGGGATTAGCGCTGCACCAGGAAGATGTGGTACGCCTGGCCCGAGACTATGGATATTTGGCGGAAGCGGCCCTGGCCCAGGAATCCTGGACCGCAGCCCAAGACTGGGCGACGGAAGCCCTCAATTTATTAGCCCAAGCAGTTAACAGAACCCAAGCCTTAGGAGTCGATGGGGCCAAACCACCTCAAGGGAATCAGCTCCCCCTGCCCCGAGTCTCACCTCAGGCGGTCATCCTGGCTTTGCGCTACCATCAGGGCCGCTATTACTTCGTGCGGGGACGGGCGAAACTGCGCCAGGGGGACGACACCCTTTTTGCCTCTGCCCTCCAGGATCTGGAAAATGCCCGCCAAAGAACAGAACCCCGCCACGACTTTCCTCTATATCGCCAGATCCTACGCAATCTCCAGGACCTGTATTTTGCTAAACAGCGTTATCTAGATGCGTTTACGATCAAACAGGAACAGCGACAGGTTGAGACCCTGATGGGCCTGCGGGCCTTTATTGGGGCCAGCGCCATCCAGCCCTATCGCTCTAGCTCTGGGAGTGATATTTCCCCAGTGGAAATGCGGGCCTCGGGACGGCAGCAAGCCATAAAACACCTGGTGGGCCGATTAATGCAGCCCCAGCATACCCTGGTGATTATCCATGGCCAGTCCGGGGTGGGCAAAAGTTCCTTACTCAGCAGTGGCCTAGTGCCCGCCCTCAAGCAAGCCACCGCCGAAGGGCGCACCACCTTGCCCCTATTTGTGCGCAACTACCTCAGCTGGGAGGTGTCGATTCTCCAAGCCCTGCAGCGGGTAACCTCATCCCAGCCCTCGGCTCCCCCCAATTTCAATGTGTCATTTCCCATCACCGGGGAGAGTTTGTTGGCCCATCTGCGCCAACATGCCCAGGATCACTACCAACAAATTGTGATTGTCTTTGACCAGTTTGAAGAATTTTTCTTTGAGCGGCCTGGGGTGGAACAGCGACGGTCGCTGTATTATTTCCTCCGAGACTGTCTCAATAGTCCCTATCTAAAAGTTGTTTTAGCCCTTCGAGATGACTATTTGCACTATTTACTAGAGTGGGAACGCTTCGCCGCTCTCGATCTGGATATTCTCAGTCAAGACGTGCGGTACTATCTGGGAAACTTTAACCCCCAGGAATGTGAGGCCGTGATCCGCCAGCTGACGGAGAATGCTCATTTTTACCTGGAAGAAGAGTTGATTGCGGCCTTAGTGGCTGACCTCACCGCTGACACCCAGGAAGTTCGCCCCATTGAACTGCAGGTGGTGGGGGCTGAACTACAGCGAAAGAAAATCACCACCCTGAGACGATATCAGCAATTGGGCCCTGATCCGATCCAAGCATTGGTCCTGCAATTTTTAAATCAAGTGGTGCATGACTGTGGCCCTGAGAACATTATCCTCACCCGTACCATCCTTTATCTCTTGAGTGATGAAAGTACCACCCGCCCGCTGAAAACTCGGACTGAATTAGAAGAATCTTTAGAGTCCCTAGGGATTTTGGTTGATCCAACCCAACTCAACCTGGTGCTAGAAATTCTGTCGGAATCAGGGCTGCTGTTTGAGAGTCGAGAGGTGGGGGGAAATGTCCGGTATCAGCTAACCCATGACTACCTGGCCGATCTGGTCAAACAGCAGGATATGCCGGGCTTAATGACGGTGCTACAGGCCGAACGGCGACGGCGGAAACAAACCGAGACCCAACTGCGAACAGCCCTCCAAGAACAGGCCCTGGCCCTGGCCCAAGCCACCGAAGAACGCTACCGGGCCGAGACCGCTGAGATGCAGGCCCTGGTGTCCGTGTCCCAAGCGTTGCTCCTGTCCCATGATAGCCTAGGGGCCTTGCTCGAAGCCCTAAAGGGGGCACAACAAAGCCAGCTCACCCCCGTGTCTTCCTATTTGCAAAACCAGATTTTATTTCGCCTGTGGCAGGCTCTCCATACCATCCGTGAGAGAAATCGTCTCCATGGCCACCAGGACTGGGTCCTTTCTGCCTGTTTTAGTCCCGATGGGCGATACCTGGCCTCCAGCAGTGATGATGGCACCCTGCGACTGTGGGATGCCCACGGGAAATTGTTGCAAGTGCTGAGGGGGCACCAGGGTAGCGTGCTAGATGTGGCCTTTAGCCACGATAGTCAATTGTTGGGCTCCGCCGGAGATGACTTTACGGTGCGGCTTTGGTCTGTGCTGGAGCCAATAACGGAGTCTGTTACCCAAGAAATAGGCCAAGATCTGACCGGAGAGACGGCCAGAGATATGACCAGAGAGACGGCCGGTCAATGTTTACATATTCTCACAGGCCATACGGGCTCGGTGAACAGTGTGGCCTTTAGCCCCACCCATAAACTGATCGCAACGGCCAGTAACGACCATACGGTCAGGCTGTGGACCCAAGACGGACAATGGCTTAAAACCCTTGAAGGCCACTTGGACTGGGTGAGATCGGTGGCCTTTAGTGCCGATGGTCAGCATCTGGTGTCGGCGGCGGAAGATGGCACCCTCTGTCTGTGGACTATGGAAGGGGAGCTGTTGCAGACCATGGTCAGCCACGGGGGCTGGGTGCTGGTAGCGGTATTTAGCCCCGACGGTCGATACATTGTCTCCGGTGGTGACGACCATTTGATCAAGCTGTGGAACCTGAACGGTGAGTTATTGCATTCCTTGGAGGGGCACCAAAACTGGATCAGGGATCTGTGTTTTAGCCCCGATGGTCAACGCTTGATGTCCGCCAGTGACGATCAAAACATTCATGTGTGGGATCTGGATGGGGATGGCAAGCCGTTAGACACCCTCAAAGGGCATCGCAGCAGTGTGCTCAGTTTGGATATTCACCCCCAGGGCTCCCAGCTGATCTCCGCCAGTGACGACAACACCATCCGGCTGTGGCAGCTAGAACCGCCCTCTGTACCTAGGCTCCAGGGACACCATGGCATCGTGTGGGATGTGTGCTGGCAACCCCAGGGCCGCCGGGTGGTCTCTGCCGGGGCGGACCAGACCCTGGTGATTTGGCAGGCGGGGGATGGAGAGCCCTCTGAAAACCCCCTGTACCGTACTATCCATGGCCATAACAGCAGTGTCTATAGTGTGGACTGGAGCCCTGATGGGCTAGCGATCGCATCTGCCAGTGCCGATCACACCGTGAAGCTGTGGACCGTTGAGGGCCAGCTATTATGTGCTTTCCAGGGCCACCACAATGCCGTCTGGTCCGTGAAATTTAGCCCCGATGGCACCTATTTGGCCTCGGCGGGTAGCGATCGCAACATCCGCCTATGGGATACCGATGGCACTCCCCTAGGACGGCTCTGCGGCCATGAGGGCACCGTTTGGGCCGTGGCCTTTAGCCCCGACGGTCGCTATTTAGTGTCGGGTAGCGAAGACGGCACCCTGCGCCAATGGTCCCTGGCAGCCATGGCCATGGGGGAGACCGACTTTGCTACCCACACGGGCACCATTCTGTCCGGCCACACCGGCAGCGTCTGGGCCGTAGCCGTGTCCCCCGATGGGAAAACCATCGCCTCCGCAGGCAGTGACAACACCGTGCGCCTATGGCAAAACGGTGAGCTGTTGCACATCCTGCGGGGCCACCACGACTGGGTGCGCAGTGTGTCCTTTGGCCTGGGGGGCCATGTGGTGGCCTCCGCCAGTGACGACGGCACCATTCGCTTTTGGCAGCTGCCGGGTGGGCAGCTGCTCCACACCCTCACCGGCCACCGAGGCATCATCTGGCAAGCGTCCTTTGACTCCACGGGGGACTATTTAGCCTCCGCCGGAGCCGATGGCCAAGTTCGTCTGTGGAATCTATCCCTGGCGGATCTCATGGGCCAAGGCTGTCGCTGGATGGCGGATTACTTAGCCTATGGCGATTTGAGTGACGAGGAACGGTTGGTGTGTGAGGACTGCTGGCCGTAATCCCTGGAACTCATGACCAGACCTAATTACTAAGGCTGAGCTTAAGGATTACCCCCATTGCCCCTGACTAATGGTCAGATAGACATATCTGCTGATTTCTTCTGACATAGTTTCTAAGGTTTGACTGGGCTAAGCATGGAGCAAGTGTGGGGCGCACTATTGATTTTTGTGGTTGGTCCCCTCTGGGGAGGCTTACCGCTGACGGGGTGGTGGGTGCAGCTGGCCACCGGCAAACGGCTGTCCCAGGTGGGCACCGGCAATGTGGGGGTGTCGGCGGCGTTTTACCACGGGGGCACGGTGGTGGGGATTGGCGCCGTGGTCCTGGAAGCCTTTAAGGGGATTGGGGTGGTGCTGTTAGCCCAGCATTTTTTTCCGGCGGATCCAATTTGGCCCGTGGTGGCGCTGATGGCCCTGGTGGTGGGGCGCTATTGGCTCAGCCAGGGGGCGGGGGTGACCAATGTCAGCTGGGGCTTTTTGGTCTATGACCCCCTGGTGGCGGTGCTGGGGTGGCTGCTGAGTTTGGTGGCCTTTACCGTATTGCGGGAGCGGAAACAGGGGCGGTTGTTTGCCTTGGTGCTATTGCCAGTGCTCACCGGGATGGTCCATAACGACGGCATCCGCCTAGGGGCCGTGGCCTGTTTGATGGGGCTGATTGGCTGGATTTATCAGAAGCTGCCAGATGATTTGGAGCTGCCAGACCAGGGCACCCGCACCGAATCTCGGCGGTTGTTTCGTTTTTTTCGAGGAGAGTCGGCTTTGCAGGCATTAGATCAGAAACTAGACCCAGCGGTCGTGGGCAATAAAGCCGCCACCCTGTCCCAGCTTAAAGCCTGGGGCTATCCGGTGCCCATGGGCTATATCCTGCGGGCAGGGGATGATCCGGCGGCCCTGTTGGACCTGTGCCAGCCGGACCCCCAGCAACCCTTGGTGGTGCGTTCCTCCGCCGTCGGCGAGGACGGCCTGGGGGCGTCAGCGGCCGGGCAATATGTGTCGGTGACGGATGTGGTGAGTGAGCAGGGGTTGAATAGTGCGATCGCAACCTGTTTTCAAGCCTATAACAACCCCAGTGCCGCCCGCTACCGCCAGGATTTGGGCCTGCCCGAAGCCACCATGAATGTCCTGGTACAGCAGCAAATCCCCGGTGTCATTTCCGGTGTGGCCTTTAGCCGTGATCCCATTGCCCGCTGCGGGGACCATGTGGTGATCGAGGCGCTGCCCGGACCCGCTAGCCAGGTAGTTTCGGGGCACATTACCCCCCGGCGTTACCAGGTCACCATCACCCCGGAAGATATGCAACCCGGCGACCAATGGCAATTGTCCGATGCCGTTGATTTACCCATAGCAGCCCAGGGTGGTGCTCCGAACGTTGTAGAGGCGTTCCATGGAACGCCCCTACAAATCCACCAACCCATCCCCGATCGGCTCATCCAACAAATCGCCTACCTCACCCGGCACCTGGAACGGCGCTTTGGCGACATTCCCCAAGATGTAGAATGGACCTATGACGGGGAAAAGATCTGGGTATTGCAAAGCCGTCCCATCACCACCCTCATCCCCCTGTGGACCCGCAAAATTGCAGCGGAGGTAATTCCCGGCGTGATTCGTCCCCTCACCTGGTCCATTAACCAACCCCTCACCTGCGGTGTGTGGGGAGACTTATTTACCCTGGTTCTGGGTCAACGGGCCGCCGGTTTGGACTTCTCCCAAACGGCCATGCTCCATCGGTCCCATGCCTACTTTAATGCCACCCTGCTGGGGGATATTTTTCTCCGCATGGGTCTGCCTGCGGAGAGTTTAGAGTTTCTCACCCGAGGGGCTAAGTTTAGCCGCCCCCCCGTGCTGGCCACCCTACGCAACCTGCCAGGGCTGCTGAAGCTAGCCCACCGAGAATGGCAGTTGCCCCAAAATTTTAGGCGGGATAATAGTCAACACTTTCAGCCAGGGCTAGAGGGGCTAAAATTTCCCTATGAACTGCCCCCTGAGGAAATCAAACAACAGATTGACGAGATCTTAGCCCTGCTGGAAAAAGCAACGTTCTACAATATTCTGGGTCCCCTGAGTTTTGCCCTGCGCAAGGCGCTGCTCCGGGTGGATAGTGACCAGCTAAACTATGGTTCTAATCCCGAAATCGCGGCCATTGAAGCGATTAAAGACATCGCCCGGTGGCAGTCCTTTCTGCTGACCCAGTTAGATACTGTCCCCGAGGATCATACAGAACTGTTTGATGAGTTGGCCCAGCTCCCCGAAAGCGAGCAGCTGTTTGAACAGTTAGATGCATTCTTGGCCAAATACGGCTATCTGAGTGAAGTGGCGACGGATATTTCAGTGCCGCGCTGGCACGAGCAACCGGCCCCGGTCAAAGCCTTGCTGGCCACCTTCTTAAAGCAGTCGCCTGGGCCTAAAGCTAACGCTGCTCAGGCTGGATCTGGAAAAAATACGGCTAAGCCGGGTTGGCAGCAGCGCCAGGTGCAAACTCGATTGGAGCTAAAGGGCGAAGTTGCAGAAATTTACAATCGCCTGTTGGCCGAGCTACGGACCTGTTTTTTGGCCTTAGAACGGCACTACATTGGCGATAACAGCTTGCAACAGGCGGGGGATATTTTCTTTCTTACCTGGCCTGAGCTCAAGGAATGGGGGACATCTTCGGCCCTGGCAATGCATGATCTGAAAAATCAACCCATCGATAAAATTGCGACCCGTCGTCAGCAGCACCAGACAGACCAAGGCTGGAGAGCGCCCCATTTGGTCTACGGGAAAAGTCCTATGACGTTGTCTATAGCACCTAGGACACCTGTACAAACTGGACGGTTACTGATGGGTATTGGCGCAAGTCCAGGCACTCTAGAAGGCGAAGTCCAGGTGCTAACCACCCTGGACACCACCGTGCCCATTAACCGCAATACCATTTTGGTGGTGCCATACACCGATGCGGGCTGGGCTCCTCTGCTGGCAAACCTGGGGGGCTTAATTTCTGAAGTGGGGGGACAACTTTCCCATGGGGCCATTGTGGCTCGTGAATATGGGATTCCTGCGGTGATGGATGTGACGGATGTGACCCAACGATTGCGCACTGGCCAGCGGGTGCGGATTGATGGTCAGCTAGGCACCGTCGAAATCCTGTAGGTTGAATTGGGTTGACGTTGGTTGACTCTGTGACATATTGAAACTCTGCTTTTGGGCAGTTAACCCTCTGTGTTAGTCCCGTTTATGACTGTGGTCCAAGTTCCTCGGCTAGAAAATAGATTTAGCGGTGCCCAAGGGTTATCTCTGTTCTATCAGGCATGGTATCCCCCCTTTGCTGCAAGGGCCGTCGTTGCGTTGGTCCATGGGTTTGGGGAACATTGCGATCGCTACTCCACCGTCACCACCGCCCTCACCCAGGCAGGCTATGCCGTGTTTGGGTTTGACAACCAAGGCCATGGCCGTTCTGAGGGCCAGCGGGGCCACATCAACCGTTGGCAGGACTATCGCGATAATGTCAGTTCTTTCCTGGCCCAGGTGCGGCACCATGAACCCAATTTACCCCTATTTGTCTTAGGCCACAGCCTCGGGGGGCTGATTGTGCTGGACTTTGCCCTCAACTTTCCCCAGGGTCTAGCCGGTATCATCATCAGTGGCCCCCCCATTCGCCCCGTCGGCATTGCCAAACCCTATCTCGTCGCCATTGCCCACATGTTGTCCGGCCTGTGGCCTCGGTTTTCCATGGATGTGGGCACTGGGGTAGAAACGTTAACCCGCGATCCGGCGATGATGCAGGCAATTCGAAATGATCCGCTGAAGCATTCCATGGCAACGGTGCGGTGGGGAACCGAGTGTTTGGTGACCATTGCCGCCGTTCGTCGCAATATTGCCCAGCTCCAGGTGCCGATTCTGCTAGTCCACGGCAGTGCTGATACAGTGAATGACGTCAAAGGCAGCGAAGAAATCTTTGCGCGCATCACCACCGACAAAACCCTTAAAATCTATCCCGGCAGCTACCACGAACCCCACAACGATCTAGACCGCAATCAAGTCATGAACGATGTCGTTCAATGGTTAGATCATCATCTTGTCCGCTAGGTGAACTTAGCAAGTCCCCCTTTCCCGCCAGCGGCCATTACCCCTTCTCCCTTGCCCCAAATGCCCCTCACCTGCCAACAACTCCTCTCCCAATACCCCACCCAATGGCAAGCTGCCACCATCCACCCCTTTCTCTCCCAATGCCAGCAGGGCACCATCCAGCCCCAACAGTTCAACACCTGGCTCACCCAGGACTATCACTTCGTCGTCGAGTTTACCCGCCTCGCTGCTAGTCTGATCCAATCCGCCCCCGTCGCCCATTTGGATCTTTTGCTGGGTGGCATGGTTGTCCTCCAGGATGAACTCAACTGGTTTCAGGCAAAAGCCACCGAACGCGATTTGAGCCTAGATCTACCGTTGCAGCCCACCTGTGCCACCTATTGTGCTTTTATGGCGGATTTGGCCCAGGCCCCTTACCCGGTCAAAGCCACCGGCTTTTGGGCGATTGAGCTGGCCTATAACCAGGGTTGGCAGGGCCACAGTCCCATGGTGGAGCCCTATGTAGAATTTGCTGACCGTTGGGGAAATGCGGCATTTACCACCTATGTGGAGCTGTTGGCACAACAGGCGGATAGTGCTCTCCAAAGTGCAGATAAGGCCCTGCAGACTGAGGCTGAAAAAGTCTTTCTCACCATTGCCATCCTAGAAAAAGACTTTTGGCAAATGGCCTATGGGGGACTGTAAACACCACAGGCTGAGTCGTGAAGCAAAAGGGTATCAATTTAACCCGGAAAATCCTGGCTAGGTGGGGAATCAGGGGCCAGAAGCCAGTGAGACCATGACTCCTGACTCCTGACTTCTGAATACTATCCTAGGGAAAACGTCCCGCTTTAAGTTGGTACCCTTCCTGCCAGCCCCCATGCAACCATAGATCCTGATGCTGAGCTTCATCAAAAGACAAACATTGCTGCACTCCTGGTTGATTAGAACCAGCTGCCCACTGTTGATATTCGGTTAAGATCCGTTGGATGATTTTTCGATAGTTTTCGAGCTTATCCATCGCGCTATTTCCAGCTGAGCACCTATGACTTCTCCCCCTAATCTTAGCTCCATGATCTCAGCCAAAATCCAATCCACCCCCCACCAGCGCATCACCTTCGCGTCCTACATGGACCTCGCCCTCTATCACCCCACCCACGGCTACTACACCACCAAACCCTCCGTCCTCGGCCCCAACGGCGACTTCATCACCTCCCCCCACCTCAGCGACGACTTCGGCCAACTGCTCGCTGTCCAATTTGCCGACCTTTGGCACATCCTCGACCAACCCAATCCATTTCACCTAGTCGAAATGGGGGCAGGCCAGGGCCTGATCGCCGCTGACGTCCTCGACTACCTCCAGCAGCACCACTCCGACTGCTACGCCGCCCTCACCTACACCATCATCGAAAAATCCCCCATCCTCCGGGCCTTACAACAAGAACACCTCATCCACGACAAAGTAACCTGGACCACCCTGGAAGAGCTAACCCCCATCACCGGCTGCTTTTTTTCGAACGAACTCATCGATGCCTTCCCGGTCCACATGATCGAAAAGCACGACAACCAGCTCCAGGAAGTTTACGTCACCACCCAAGCAGGCGCCCTGCAAGAAACCCTCGACCTCCTCTCCACCGACAAACTCAGCCAATATTTCGACCTAGTCGGCATCGATCTCCTCACCGACAGTTATCCCGACGGCTACCGCACCGAGGTCAACCTCGCCGCCCTCGACTGGCTCGACACTGTCGCCCGCCGCATCGACCGAGGCTTTCTCCTCACCATTGATTATGGCCACACTGCCCAACGCTACTACAGCCCCGCCCGCTACAGAGGCACCCTCCAGTGCTACTACCAGCATCGCCACCACGACGATCCCTACATTAATATTGGCCAGCAAGACCTCACCGCCCACATCGACTTCACCGCCCTGCAAAACCACGGCGAGCACCTGGGTCTCACCACCTTGGGCTACACCCAGCAGGGTCTCTTCCTCATGGCCCTTGGCCTCGGCGACCGACTGGCTAACCTGAGCCAATCCATCTCCCCCGGTCCCGACGGATTTAACCAACTGATCCAAAAACGTCAGGCGCTGCATCAGCTGATGGACATGAACCCCATGGGCCTGGGCACCTTCGGCGTCCTAATTCAAGGGAAAGGGCTAGAGAACAACATTTCCCTCAAAGGGCTCACTATCCCACCCATGGGTTAACAGTAAACCTCAAGCCACAATGGTTTACTCCGTAGGGGCTGCGCCTTGTGCCAGCCCTGCAACATCCTGAGCCATCCGTCAGGATTTTAGAGAATTGGCCATCCCCACCGACCTCTCCACATATCGTTCCACATGCGTCGGTACCCCAATTCCTGCCGCCAGCTGCGGGTCCTCTATCGGCTCCCCCACCTGCATCCTCAACGGAATCACCCCAGCCCAATGGGGCAAACTGTAATCCGCCGCATCATCCACCGGCGGCCCGGTCCGAATCTTGGCCGATGCCTCCTCAATGGGCAAGGCTAAAACTGTTGTTCCCTGTAACTCCTGCCCATTCGGTTCCCGCGTTTCCGCCCATCGTCCCGGCATCACATGCTCCGTAAAGGCATAGAGCGCCTTGAGTTTCTCCTCCCGATCACTCACCAACTCCGCTGTACCAAATAACACCACCGAGCGATAGTTCATGGAATGGTGCATGGCGGATCTGGCTAGGACCAACCCATCCAACAGCGTCACCGTCACACACACCTCAATTCCCTGTTGCAGAGATTTCAACATGCGACTAGCCGGTGACCCATGGATAAACAACTGATTCTCGATGCGACCATAGGCCGTAGGAATGACAACTGGCTGTCCCTCCATGGCAAATCCCACATGGCAGATCAGACCCGCATCTAAAATGGAGTAAACCGTTTCCTGGTCGTAATGGCCCCGCTTAGGAATGCGTTTTACCTGGGTTCGTGATGTTTTCATTGTGTTATCTCCTGACTAAAGAACAAAAATAACTTGGCATCCCCTCTTGGGAGGGGTGCCCGAAGGGCGGGGTGGGTCTCCCCTCTTGGGAGGGGTGCCCGAAGGGCGGGGTGCCCGAAGGGCGGGGTGGGTCTCCCCTCTTGGGAGGGGTGCCCGAAGGGCGGGGTGCCCGAAGGGCGGGGTGGGCCTCCCCTCTCGGGAGGGGTGCCCGGAGGGCGGGGTGGGTCTCCCCTCTCGGGAGGGGTGCCCGGAGGGCGGGGTGGGTCTCCCCTCTCGGGAGGGGTGCCCGAAGGGCGGGGTGGGTTCCGACATTTAGCGCCAAGGGTCGGAACCCACCCCGTTGCCCCTCCCAGGAGGGGATTAGGTTCCGACATTTAGCGCCAAGGGTCGAAACCCACCCTGTTGCCCCTCCCAGGAGGGGATTAGGTGCTGGCTTGCGTTATTAACTGGCTGATAATGCCACCTTATTGGCTCTAATTGGCCTTTTGGCTAGAGCCAATTGCGGGGTGGGTCTCCCCTCTCGGGAGGGGTGCCCGGAGGGCGGAGTGGGTATCCCCTCCTGGGAGGGGTGCCCGGAGGGCGGGGTGGGTTCCGACATTTAGCGCCAAGGGTCGGAACCCACCCCGTTGCCCCTCCCAGGAGGGGATTAGGTTCTGGCTGACGTTATTAACTGGCTGGTAATACCACCTTATCGGCTCTAATTGGCCTGTGGCTAGAGCCAATTTATGATTAAACTATCAGTCCAATTTTGTCATCTAATTTTGCAGTCACGCCCATGGAATTGGCTCTAGTTATTGATCCTGCCTTGTCAGTCCCTCTGCATCAGCAGGTATACAGTCAGCTGCGTTGGGCTATTTTGTCGGGGCGGGTCCAGGCGGGGCAGCGCCTGCCAGCGTCGCGGGCGTTGGCCACGTCCCTGGGGCTGTCGCGTACGACGGTTACCCAGGGTTACGACCAACTGATGAGCGAAGGCTATGTGCAAACTCGTCTGGGTGCGGGGACTTATGTGTGCGATCTCATCCCAGAAAGCCTACTCACCACCAAGACTGTCGTCCATCCCCCCACAGTTGCCAACGAGATTCCCCTCTCTGACTATGGCCATCGGGTACAACAGTCACCCCCCAGAGCTCAGCCAAGAGAGTTTGACATTAGCTTTCGCTATGGTCAACCAGCCCTCGATCTCTTTCCCGTAGAACTATGGCGAAAACTGTTATCAAAACACTGCCACCAGAAAAATCACTGGCTTGCATACGCCACCACCTCCACCGGCCATCAGCCCCTCAGACAAGCTGTAGCGGACTATCTAAAACACGCCCGTGCCGTGCAATGTACCCCTGACCAGGTGATTATTACCAACGGTAGTCAACAGGCCCTAAGTCTAATTACTCAGCTACTGGTCAATCTGGGAGACCCCGTGGCGATGGAAGAACCCGGCTATCGGGGCGCACGCCATATTTTTAAGGCCAACGGGGCCCAACTGTTACCCATACCGTTAGATCGGGACGGCTTGAGGGTGGATCAGTTATTTAACCATCCAGTCACACCGCGATTGGTCTACGTCACACCGTCACACCAGTTCCCCACGGGAGCTTTGCTCTCCCTGCCGCGACGTCTAGCCCTGTTACAGTGGGCCAGGCAAACCGGCGCGCTCATTGTTGAAGACGATTACGACAGTGAATATCGCTATGGCGGACGACCGATTCCATCGCTCCAGGGCCTAGATAGCCATGGTTCTGTGCTCTATGTGGGCACGTTTTCCAAGGTGATGTTTCCTAGCCTGCGTCTGGGCTACTTGGTGTTACCCAAGTCCTTGGTGGAGGTGTTTGACAAAGCCAAGTGGCTAGCCGATCGGCAGCCACCCACCCTGACCCAGGCCGTTCTAGCCGAATTTATCGCCGAGGGACATTTGGAACGTCACATTCGCAAAATGCGGCTATGCTATGGCCGCCGTCGCCATGAGCTGGTCCAGGCTTTATATGAGCACTTTGGCCAGACTGTGGAGATTTTTGGAGACAGTGCCGGTCTACATGTGATGGCTAAACTCCCCCTGCTATTCACCGATGACGAGGCAGAAGCTAGGGCCGCCATGGCTGGTGTAGAAATATGTAGCGCACAGATGCAATATGAAGTACCCCGTAACAAGGGAGAGTTTGTCTTTGGTTACACCGCTATTGACGAAGATCAAATTAAAACAGGCATACACCTTATAGCAAAAGCATTCCAGCCATAGCCGACGACTGATGTGTGACCGACTGTGTGACCAACTGCGTGATGACCCCCACTCATGTTTATATGAACCATCAATAAGTTTTGGACTGAGACTCGTACTCTCTCAACAAAATATCTATAATTAACTTGAAAGCATTTGAGGACAAAGCTTTGGATATCACACTGCTTGCCCTGTTACTACTCAGCATGATTTTGTTTGGCATGCACATGCCCTATGTGGTCCTGACCCTGAGCGCGATTATTGCCCTGGCTACCATGGCAACACGTCTATCTTGGTCTGTGCTCAGTGCCTTCGAGTCGATTGAAGTCGACTGAGGTTGCTTGGGACCACATCCCAGGGTGTTCCTATGTGCATCTTTGAAAACAAATACCTCCAGTAGCCAATCAAAACTACTGGGGGTATTTGTTTGTTTTGAGGGAGAATGAGGCGAACAAAGCATGAGTGGTGGGCCACCTCAATGCCACTGTCTAAAATACTACCGCCTCAATACCGCCCCTAAATCCCCCCACCTAGGTGCCGTTGGGCCGCTCGCAGATGTCTTGTGCGCCAGTAAAAAATCATCGCCAAGGTGATTTGTTTCAACAGCCAATGCACTACAGCAATAATCAAAAACGTACCTACCATCACAATCAGAGACTTTTTGACCAGCAGCAGCCCTAGGGTTTTGCCAATGACAGTGCCAGGTCTAGTGACCAAGTCCCAGCTATTAAACCGTAGAAATCGGCCCAGGTAGATGCCGATGGCGCTGAGGCCATGGAGCGTCAGTTCTGTGGGCAACACCCAACGAATTTTGCCCAAGCGGCTGAGATAGCGACCTAGGTTAACAATCGCCAGGGTGTAGGCAAAAATCCCGAGGCCAATGAACACAAAATATTGAGGTACCAGAATGAGGGCCACAGCCCAGACCGACTGGCCGCTGCGAATATCTTTGACCAGATGGATAATGTCGGTGAGCACATAGGGGGCATTAGGCAGAAAAGCCACAAACACAACCAGACCCACCCACCAGAAGATAGGGCGGGCATGGCTACCGCCCCGGCGAAATAACCAAAAACTTAAGGCCAAGGGTACCAGTGCCAAAAAGCTATTCCACGCCATGAAGGATAGGTTTCCTTGGGCGGTATCTAGGCCATGGAGCAGCCAAAGGGTGAGGTCAGATGGCATGGAGGGGGGAATGGGTAGGGTAAATATTAATGCATGGAATCTGGGATACATTGCCCCGCCACTCTATTTCTGACCAGCCCCATGGATTGCTGCCATGGTAACTATTTCAGGCTAGTTCCATGCATCACAAACGTGTAATCAAATCCTCACTATTATTAATTTCGATTTAGTAACCGGCAACCGCGCACTTACAATGGATCGGTTGTATCCTGCGACACTAGCCTTGATTGAACGTTACACCCTGCCCGAGATGGGCGAACTTTGGACCGACGAGTACAAATTCAAAACCTGGCTGCAGGTGGAGATCGCCGTCTGTGAAGCCCAAGCTGAATTGGGTCGGATCCCCCAAGCAGCGGTGGACGAAATCAAAGCCAAAGCCAATTTTGACGTGGCTCGGATTTTGGAAATCGAAGCGGAAGTTCGCCACGATGTGATTGCCTTTTTGACCAATGTCAACGAATACGTCGGGGATGCGGGTCGCTACATCCACTTGGGCATGACTAGCTCCGATGTGCTGGATACGGCGCTTTCCCTGCAGATTGTAGCCAGTCACAAGGTGATTTTGTCCCACGTGGAGCAATTAATCCAGGTAATTCGCAATCAGGCCCAGGATCATCGCAATACGGTGATGATTGGCCGCTCCCACGGTATCCATGCTGAACCCATGACCTTCGGCTTTAAGTTAGCGGGTTGGCTAGCGGAAGTCCTGCGCCACCGAGAGCGCCTGTGCCGGATCCAGGATGAAATTTCGGTGGGGCAAATTTCAGGGGCCGTCGGCACCTACGCCAACATCGATCCTGAAGTTGAAGCCCTTACCTGTCAGAAATTGGGTCTGAAGCCGGATACGGCCTCTACCCAAGTGATCTCGCGGGATGTCCATGCTGAGTTTATGACCACTCTGGCTGGGCTAGCGGCGTCTATCGAACGGTTTGCCGTGGAAATCCGTAACCTGCAGCGCACTGATGTACTAGAGGTGGAAGAGTTCTTTGCCAAGGGACAAAAGGGTTCTTCGGCTATGCCCCACAAGCGCAATCCGATTAAGTCGGAGCGGTTGACCGGTCTGGCCCGGATCATTCGCACCAATGCCCTGGCCGCCTTAGAAAATGTAGCCCTGTGGCACGAGCGCGATATTTCCCATAGCTCCGTGGAGCGGGTGATTTTTCCCGATAGCTGCATTTTGATGCACTTCATGCTGGTGGAGACCACCAAGCTGGTGCAAAACCTGCAGGTGTACCCCGAAAATATGATCCGCAACATGAACATGTATGGCGGTGTGGTCTTTAGCCAGCGGGTACTCCTATCCCTCGTGGAAAAAGGCGTGGGCCGTGAGGATGCCTATCGGATTGTGCAGGAATGCGCCCACGCGGCTTGGAACACGGAGGGAGGTAATTTTCAGGCGTTGATTTCCCAAGATCCTCAGGTAAAAGATAATCTATCGGCGGAGGAAATTGAAGCAGCGTTTAATCCTGACTACCAGCTGAGGAATCTAGATAAGGTCTATCAGCGCCTGGGGATTTAATTTAGGGGTATTCACTTCAGCCGGGAAATCCTGGTTAGGTAGGGAGTCAGAATCCAGGAGTCAGAACTCATTAGGGAGCTAGCTTCTGGCCCCTGACTCCTGACTTCTATCCTTGGGAAAACGTCCCGCTTTAAGTTGGTGCCCTAACTTAGGTGTTTGCTCGAAAAAGCTATACCGATTGAAAGCCCCCTTCTAGGGAAGTGGTTCCATAAAGCTATACCGATAGAAGGACCCCTTCTAGGGAAGGGCCCCCTTCTAGGGAAGGGCCCCCTTCTAGGGACGTAGTTCCATTGTCCCAACTAGGCATCATGGGGGTTCCCTCATTCTGGAGGGGATAAGATCAGAGCCCCCAGGATATAGCTCAAAGAGCGTTCACAAAAGGGGGTTGGGGGACCTGGTAAGAATATTTTCGGCAAAGAAAAATTCTTACCAGGAAACCGTAGGGCATTCCCGGTAAGGGTCCCAAAAACAGCCAAAAAAACAGGGAGATAATCAATTATCTCCCTGAAATGCCTACTATATGCTCACTAGACGCTGCTAGTAGTAAGTAGCTTTAACTTTTGCACTCACTACATGCACAGACTCTAATGATTTATCTTTGTTCCGGATCTTCTACATAGTCTGCATCTTCAAACTCGACTGCTGTTTCTGCATCCATCTCGTCTTTGAACCCGCGTAGGGTTTTCCCCAGGGCACTGCCGATTTCAGGAATTTTCTTAGGACCAAAAACTAAAACGGCGACGATGATAATAATGGACACCTCTGGCCAACCTAAACCGAACATGGCACCTTTCCACGAATATCCCAACTACTATACCGCAGTCAATCGGATAGTGGTCGAAAGTAGCGGCAGGGGAACCCTTGCGGGACTAAGCGTTATAGCGCTGTTCTAGCCATGTACGCAGGGCTTCTTCCGAATCAAATTGATGCTGGGCACCATTGACGGGGTCATGCACACACCAAAGATTTCCCTGTTTGGTTTCCTTGGTCCAAATCTGGGGCTGATTGCTGACGGCCAGGGCTTGCACTAACCAGGTGCCAGCGGTGCGTAGCCAATGGCTGGAGGCGGCCCTCAGCTCCTGGCCGGGGGTAGGCTGCCACAGTTGCTCTAGCTGACGACGCTGTACTTCAAGTTTTGGTAATTTGGAGGAATAGCTGTTCATGGACCCTCCTAAGGGACTAAGTGATTCGCATAACCCTAATCTAAGGATGAAATTTGGAATCAACAAAGCATGGAATAGATGGCAGGTATCGACAAAGGTAATAGAGGTGATTGCCCCAGACCCAGAAGGCCCCAGACATGCATCCTGACTAATGCCAGGATTGATGGCGTCAATCCTGTAGAATACTGAGCGCTCCCGTATCTCGTTTGCGATGAGAAAGCTTTATTTTCTCCTGCCTGGCACTACCCGCTCTTTTTATTGCGGGGGTCTGTTTGCGGAGTTGAATACCCTCAAGTTAGCCCAACAGATCTGTGAGGCTGAGGTGGTGACCTATCGTCAGCGGGAAGAGGCTCATCCATTTCTGGATGATCTGTTGCAACGGGGGGATCTCAGTCGCTGTATTTTTGTGGTTAGCTGGGGTTTTGATGTGCCCAAGCAGTTGGCCCAGCTCTCCCGTTGCCATGTGGTTTACCATGCCCACAGCTCTGGCTATGGCTTTTCGGTGCCGCCCCAAGTGCCGATCTTGTCTGTCAGTCGCAATACGATGGGGTATTGGGGGATGCGATCGCACAATTCCCTCCTCTACTGGCTGCCCAACCAACTTCCTCCAGAGGTGACCAACCGTCAGCTCGATCGACACATTGACCTGTTGGTCCAGGCCAGAAAATCGTCTGATTACGTCAACAACCAGCTCATACCCGCACTCAAAAAGAGATTCAATGTGGTGGTGGTGGACTCCTTTGTCGACGATCTAATGGGTCTCTTTAACCAAACCAAAATCTATCTCTATGATTCCGCCGAATATTGGGCGCAGTATGGCCTAACGGAAGGGTTTGGCCTGCCCCCCATGGAAGCCTTAGCCTGTGGCTGCCAGGTATTTTCCAGCGTTAACCATGCCCTGGCGGACTACCTTGACCCTGGTGAAAACTGTCATAAAATCGCCGGCTATGGCACCGGCTACGATGTGCAACGCATAGCCACGGTGCTAGAAAACTGGCAGCCTAACACCCTGCCCGACAGCTTTTTTGCCCCCTACCGTACCGAGCAACTCATCCCCCGGTTAGACACCATTCTCACCGAACTCAACCAATTCTTCGACTATCGGCAGCAGCACCCCTCAGATATTCCCAGTCTCACCCGCCAGCGGCGACTGTACCTGTTTTATAAACGGATACAAAGCAAGTTGAACAAGATGAGAAAATAAAGCTCTCTGCCGATCGGCCGATCTATAGGCCACATTTCTCTTCCATCTTTTTCATCTGCATCCCCAAATACTCCGTATGGCCTAGCTCAGCCAGTCTATAGAGTCGTTCAAACTCTTGTTTAAAGTGTTGGGCCACTGTTGCATTTTCAATGATTAACAGATTTTCATCATTTTTATGATTAGCCGCCTTACTCCAATTGTGGGACCCAATCATCACTGCCCGGTCATCCAGCAGGGCAAATTTGTGGTGTAACTTGTCGCCATCGGCTAATGCCGGATAGCCCACCGTCGTAATGGGGCTGGGCCAAAGGCGATTATCTTTTTCGTATTTGCAACGTTGATCGGGTAGGGCCACCCCCAACATGTCCAGGGCTTCACTGTGGTAGCGATAAATAAAGCTGCGGTCAATCAAGGTGCGCACCTGGATGGTGCGATGGGCCATTAAGGCATCGGCGATGCCCTGGTCGGTAAAGACAAAGAGGGCCAGATCCACCGATTGGCTCGCTTGGCCCAAGGCGTGGGCGATCAAACCATTGGTGGTCTGCTCCCAGGGGGTATCGGCCCGGTGGGGGGAAAACTGCACGGTGACCTGACCGGTGGGCAGCGCTACCGGTTGCAGGGGGCGCGCCGGTTTAGGAGAGCCAAAGAGGCTGTCGGACTCGCCTCCAGGACCGTCCCCCCACATTAAATTAAATTCATCGCTATAGGCGGCGGCTAGTGCGGGACTGTTGATCCGCAGCAGGGCATTGGCATTGCCCCGACTCTCGGGGGTGAGCCAGTCGCCGTGGAAATCCGACAGGGTAAAGTTGGCAGAGCCGGTGATCACCTGTTCACCGTCTACCACCATAAATTTGTGGTGCATTAAACCGCTGCCTTTGGTGCCATCGTCCGTATCGTTCACCATGAGGATATCCGCCTGTCGCAGCATCAGGATGGCATCCCGTTGGACCGCCTCATCTGGGGTGATGGTGCCGTCCCCATTCATGTCACCAAATGCAAACAAATTTTCGTATTTACCTCGACTGTGATCGTCCTGGCTGGCGATCCAGTTTGGGGGATGTTGGCTCCATGGCTCACTGTACTGATTTTCTAGCACCACCCTCACCTTTACCCCCGCCTGGAATCGATCGATCAAGGCTTGGGCCACCAAGGGTAGGTTCAGCTCTTGGACAGCCACATCAATGGATATGTCGGCCTGGTCAATGGCGTCGATCAGCATCTGTTCCAGGTTGTCGCCCGATCGTTGGATGCGGCGATAGGGATCTTTATAGCGGTTGGTTTCGGTCTGGTTAAGGAACACTTGAATGTGGGGGTCCTGGGGCAGGGGAGGGGGTTGACCTTCACCCCGTCGCCAACCGAGGGACATCAATCCGAGGCTGGCCAAACCTAGGGCCAGCAGACCTACGTGCCTCGCTTGCAATCGATTTAGCATTGCATCCTAATGATTTCTTTAGACCGTTATTAGTGAGCCCTGGAGCGGAGGCGAATTAGCGATCGCACCCATACGCCACCCGATGTCATATCAGTTGCCATCGCTCGCGTATCCCCTGATACGATTAATAACGCTATGCTGATTGAACACCGATCAAACATCTTAAAAAAGCGCTAGTTTGCTATGCCAACCCCTGCATTTTTTCTAGAAGCCACCAAATGGATGGGCCTCGCCACATTAGCCCTGGCAGCATTAACGGTACTGGCGTTTTTAGCCAAATGGGGTCTGCGGTTCCGGTTAGTGGGCATCAGCAGCTTTTGTGGTGTACTCACCGCCGGTTTACTGGGGCTGAGTTTTCAACCGTTAGTGCCCACCGCCATTGAGGGGTCGGTGCCCTACACGACGGTGTTTGATTCTGGCGCGGCTCAGTTGGTGATTACGGTCCCGCAGACTATTACGGATGAACAGCTGGAGGCCACCTTGCAGCAAGCGGCGGTGAATTCCTTTAACCCCAGTCGCTTGAGCGGTGGTACCAACGGGGCGATGATTCGAGCCCGCACCATTGTTCACCGTGAGCCGGGCATCTCTGATTTGATGTATGTGGGCCAAGTGGAGCCAGACTCTGCATCTGAGCTGGGCTACCGTGTGGTTCTGAATCGTTCTGTGTTGGCTCAGGCCCGAGCGGTAGTCCAGGGTAGCTAGGGGACGGACTGCAGATCTTTAGGGTCTTTGTCGATAGCTGCTCTGGGTAAAGTTTTACGGGTTTGGTCCCTCAAGTACTGGTCCCATGGGTGTCTGTTCGCTACAGCGTCTGCCCATGGGAATGGATGAGTCTCCCAAAGTGTTTTTCAGGTTATTAAACATCAAAACCAAGCATCAAATCTAAGCATCAACGCTATGTCTACGTTATCTACACTGATGGTGGCACCCGCCCAGGTGGTGCGAGGTTCAGGGATCTTGTCCCAGTGTGGTTCGCTGATTTCTAGATTGGGACGGCGGCCCCTGTTGGTGGGGGGAGATCGGACCCTGTCATCGGCAGCGCCCTTTTTAGTTGAGCTGTTAGAGGGACTGGAGGTAGCCCAGGGGTCCTACCGCTACGATTGTTGTGAAACCACCCTCACCCAGCTCCGTCAGACGGTGGAAGACCATGGCGCTGACCTGATTATTGGGGTGGGTGGGGGCAAAGCCCTGGATACGGCGAAACTGTTGGCCCATCAGGCCCAGCTGCCGGTGGTGACCATTCCCACCTCGGCGGCCACCTGTGCCGCTTGGACCGCCTTGTCCAATGTGTATTCTCGTCGGGGAGCCTTCCGCTACGATGTCGGCCTGCCAGTCTGTCCAGACTTGTTATTGCTGGATTACGACCTGGTGGCCACCGCACCTAAGCGTACCTTGGTGGCGGGCATTGGGGATGCGATCGCAAAGTGGTACGAAGCCTCCGTCAGCAGCGGCCATTCTGCCCAAACTCTAATTATTGGCGCCGTGCAACAGGCCCGGGTGCTGCGGGATATTCTCTTGCAAAAATCCGCCACCGCCCTAGAAAATCCGGGGGGTGAGGACTGGCGCGAAGTGGTGGATGCCTCGGTGCTGATGGCCGGTGTCATCGGTGGCTTGGGTGGTGCCCAGTGTCGTACCGTAGCCGCCCATGCGGTCCACAATGGCCTCACCCAAATTCCCGCTAGCCATGGCATGCTCCATGGAGAGAAAGTTGCTTATGGTATCTTAGTGCAACTGCGTTTAGAGGAAATGGAGTTGGGCAATTCTCTGGCGGTGACGTCGCGTCAGCAATTGCTGCAGTTTTATCAGCAAATTGGCCTGCCCATGACCCTCAGCGATTTAGGTTTAGGGGAGATGTCCTTGAACGATCTGCGGCAAGCGGCTGAGTTTGCCTGTCGGACTGGTTCAGACATTCACCACTTGCCCTTTGAGGTGACGGTTCCCCAGCTGATGGCGGCGATGGTGTCCACTAATGCCCCCTGTGGGCGATCCGAATCGTCCACAGCCAAATTATCCAATTCCCCATTATCATCACACCCATCATCAGGAGGTAAGGTATGACCGCAGCTAGGTTCAAACAGGCCCAGCGCCTAGAACAACTCCCCCCCTACGCCTTTGCGCGGTTGGATGAGCTGAAGGCCAGCGCCCGAGCCCAAGGCCTAGATTTGATTGATCTGGGTATGGGCAATCCCGGTGGTCCCACCCCTGCCCCCGTGGTAGAAGCGGCCCAAAAGGCCCTGGCCGATCCTAGCCAGCACGGCTACCCACCGTTTGAGGGCACCGCCAGCTTTCGCAATGCTATTACTGCCTGGTATGACCGGCGCTATGGGGTGACTCTCGATCCAGAGGGTGAAGCTTTACCCCTATTGGGTTCTAAGGAAGGTCTGACCCACCTGGCCCTAGCCTATTTGGACCCCGGCGATACGGTATTGGTACCCACGCCGTCCTATCCGGCCCATTTTCGGGGACCTGCGATCGCAAACGCCCACATCCATCCCCTCATGCTGACCGCAGAAAACGACTGGCTGATTGACATCAGCACCATTCCAGAAGATGTCGCCCGGCGGGCCAAGGTGCTGTACTTTAATTATCCCAACAACCCCACGGGAGCCACCGCCCCCCGCGCCTTTTTTGAAGAGATCGTCGCCTTTGCCCAGCACTACGAAATCATGCTGGTCCATGACCTGTGCTACGCCGAGCTAGCCTTCGATGGCTACCAGCCCACCAGCGTGCTCGAAATTCCCGGAGCCAAGGAAATCAGCGTCGAGTTCCACACCCTATCCAAAACCTACAACATGGCCGGTTGGCGGGTGGGCTTCGTCGTCGGCAACCGCCACATCATCCAAGGGCTGCGCACCCTTAAAACCAACCTCGACTACGGCATTTTCTCCGCCATCCAAACCGCCGCAGAAACCGCCCTCAATCTGCCCGATTCCTACCTCGAAGAAGTGTGCCATCGCTATAGCACCCGGCGAGACTGTCTGATTAAAGGGCTGGAGAGCCTTGGCTGGAATGTCCCCAAAACCAATGCCACCATGTACCTGTGGGTACCCTGCCCCCCCGAAATGACCGCCGCTGACTTTGCCTTTTATGTCTTGCAAAAAACCGGCGTCGTCGTTACC
This sequence comes from Leptothoe sp. PORK10 BA2, assembly GCF_034932105.1. Taxonomy (NCBI): domain Bacteria; kingdom Bacillati; phylum Cyanobacteriota; class Cyanophyceae; order Nodosilineales; family Cymatolegaceae; genus Leptothoe; species Leptothoe sp. PORK10 BA2. The sequence goes on from NZ_JAYGIG010000035.1 coordinate 25,305, forward strand.
CCAGGCAGTGCCTTTGGCGAAGGCGGTGAAGGCTACGTGCGGGTCAGTCTGATTGCGGAAGAAGACCGGCTGAATGAGGCGATCCAGCGTCTAAAAGACGTGGGTGTCCGCTATCCTTCACCTGTTACGGTTTAGGTTTAAGCACACCCAAATCACCCATGGCCCACTCACAATTGCGGGCTAGCCTGAGCTGCATTGGCTCCAGGTAATTGGCGCTGCTAAAGTCAGCTTCCTTCACATCCGCCTGGCCAAAATAAGCCTGCTTAATCACGCTGTCCGCCAGATTCGCCTTGGCCAAATTGGCATGGCCAAAATAAGCCTCCGTCAGATTCGCCTGGGAAAGGTAGGCATGGTACAAATTGGCATCAGCCAAATAAGCCTGCTGTAGGTTACTACCGATCAGGCAACAGTGGCTCAGATTAGCCCCCTGAAAATTGGTCTCGCTCAGGTTGGCCTCAAACAGATAGGCATGGCTTAAATCAGCGCTGCTCAGGTAAGCCATCCGCAGGTCAAAGCCTGCCAAATCAGCCCCCTGTAGAGCTGCCGCCCTCAAATTGGGGCGAATGTGAGGATTCTGCTGGCGCCAACGGTGCCAAACCCTGGCTCCAGCGTGCAAAATTTCTAAATGTTCTGGGTGCGCCATGTTTGAAAACAATGGGGGGCTTCAGGTTGCTCAAAGGGTTGGACAACGCGGGGGTGGGCACTGTGGACCACGTTGCTACCAGGAACACGACCGTTGCAATAATAGATAGTATTCCAGAGATAACTTTGCCCAACAGGGAACTTACGACAATGGCCAAACTGACTTTGGCTCCCAGTTTGCATCGAGCACCTAGGGCCAAGTCACGGCGGTGGAGCATTTCACCGACAAAGGCCCCGGCCATGGAGCCAAACAACAGACCCACAATAGGACCGCCAATGGGCAGGGCGGGCAAAAAGCCCAACAGGCCCAAAACCATGCCCACCAAGGCACCTATCTGCCCCCAGTTGCTGGCTCCGACCTTTTTAGCCCCGAAGTAGCCCGCCAGGTAGTCAATGGCAGCAGTGACGACAAAAATGGCAATGGCTACCCCTAGGGCAATGACAACGGCCTTGCTAAAGCCTGCCACCAAACCCCACACCGCAATGGCTGCCACAATCAGCCCAATACCTGGAAATGCGGGAATGAATGCACCGAGAATGCCAGCTCCCATGACAATGAGCAGGACCCAATAGAGAATAAATAACCCTACAGTCGTCGTCATCTGTGTCTATCTAGTGGTGAATGCGCGCTTCTGTACTCTAACGGGGGATTGATCCGCCTGACAACAGGTTTTATTTCGGTATACCGTCCCTTTACCAGATTCGGTCGGCCCCCCGCTTCCCCTATTGGCTCAATGCCTTCAAAAACTTCTGCATTTCACCCAGCAGACTCTTTTTCGGCTTAGGTGCATCCTTGTCTTTTGTATCGCCATAAAGCATGGTTTCCAGGGCTTCACTGGACGGGCGTTCCGGCAGTTCGCCCTTGAGTTCATACTGGTCGCCCACCTCTTGCCAAATTTGCCAACCCTGGGGATGACGGCGGAGTACGGCGGCATCGGGCATGGGGCGATAGTAGTAGGCGGAGGTCAAGGTGCTTAAAAAACGTTCGCGGATTTGGCGGGCGGCGTAGCCAATGCCGACGACACTGACATCTTCTAGGGTGGGGTTGAGGATAATGACGGGGCGGTCTTGGGCGTCGTTACAGAGTTTTTCCACGTCCTCGACTTCCACGGAGGATGGGTTGACGATGAGCAAGGCTTCGTCATCGGGTTCGACGGTAGCCTGGATTTCGTTGATGCCGCGAATGGTGAAGTCTGGGTTATCCCAATCGCGTTTGGCTAGGGCGGCAGCTCCGGCATCGGGGAAAAGGACTTTGCACTGTAGGCCCAGGTCTTGGAACAGGCTAAGGAAGCGTTCGGCGATGGGTTGCTGCTTGAGTTCTGGGATCACCATTTCTACCTGCAGACGGGTGATGCCATCTGCGATCGCAGCCTTAGTGGAAGCGATGGCTTGATCGATGGTTTCCTCAAGGCTATTGGGCAGGTCAGACATGGTTAGGTTATTTATTCGTTCTCAGAAATCAATACCCTTGATTATCTTCTTTTTTGTCCCCCCAGGCATTTATTTGTGCCCCTAGGCGGTGATTCAACTATTGACCGGAGGGGTATCAACTTAAGCCGGGAAATCCTGGCTAGGTGGGGAATCCGGGGCCAGAAGCCAGAAGCCAGTGAGGCCCTGAATCCTGACTTCTGAATACTATCCTGGGGAAAACGTCCCGCTTTGAGTTGGCACCCCAATATTGCCCATGCATTCCCGTATCGGTGGACTCTATATAACGACACCCTCTGCTGTAATCAAAGTTACAACCTAATGAAAATTGATAGTTACGTAAGGAGACGATAGATTAACGCTGCAAGTATTCCTGTTTGCATGTCCCTCGGTCTATCTTAGATTCATATACAGAAGTCGTTATTCAATATCACTTTATATCTAAACCGAAGCCCTCCATGAGCCTTAAAACCCATGGAGGGCTTCTTATATGAAATCACGGCACGTGGATTGAGAGGCTTCACAGATAGAATCACGAGCGTATTCAGCAGAGTGAGTGATCCACACCACACCGAACATTAATCAAGATCACAAAACTTGCGCCGGAATTGATACGGGACGGTCTGTTGTCCTACTCAGAACAAACAACGTTCCCACCCATCACGATTTCGGAGCCTAACAACCATGACACCTACTCAAATCGAAGGATTTCAGGTTTGTCTCTGCCTTACCCTTGCCATGGTTACTTTGGTGCCGGTTCTGTGGTGGGTATTGCCTAACCGACAGCCTGCTGTCTAACCTCCAACCCATCAACGGTGCTCATCCCTTACAACATCAGGACTCTAACCATGAGACTCATCCATCTCGGTGCATTCTACTCTCCCTCTGGCCCCATGATCGAGACCGTTGAAACTGATACGGAACTTTGTTTCCGGGGTCGCCCATGCAAAATGAGAGCCCCTAAAACCATGCCCGCCCAGCCCGCTGTTCGCAGTCTCATCTATCGCGGCGTTCGCTACAGCGGCTAAGCCCAAATTTCAAAGTTAAATCGTGTTTCCACCAGCCTCTGACAGTCTTGTCAGGGGCTGTTTTATTGGTTTTTAGCGGCCCTGTGACCGCCATCACCACCATTCCTCAGCCAAATTCAGAAACCCCTTAAGCGACCCTCAGTTAACAGTCAGATGACGTTCAGGTAGCGGTTGCATTCTTGTAATCAATGAAGTCAACCACTGATTCCTCAAGGAGCTTTAACCATGAAACGCACTATCCTTTCCGCCTTAACTGTTCTTGTTGCTTCCGCTGCTTTGGCCCCCATCGCTGCCGCCGTTGAGCCCGCTAGTTTTAATCTGCAAGAAACTCGCCTAGAAGCCCTGGACGCCCGCACTAAGAACGACGTCCACAAACTCCGCATCGAGCACCTCAATCATCAGACCAAAGCCATCGAAGATATCCAAGCTACTCGGCTTGAGGCCCTAGACGCCCGCACCAAGGCTGTCGAGAATATCCAGGCTGAGCGCTTAAATGCCCTGGATGCTAGGACCAAAGCCGTTGATAACATCCAAGCTGAGCGTCTAAACGCCCTGGACGCTCGGACTAAGAACGACGTTCATAAGCTACGGATTGAGCACCTGAACAACCAGACCAAAGCCGTTGAAGATATTCAGGCTGAGCGGTTAAATGCCCTGGATGCTCGGACCAAGGCTGTCGACAACATTCAAGAAGCTCGCCTCGATGCCCTGGATGCTCGGACTAAGTCCGTCGTCCGCTGACAGATTTCTGAGCTGTTGCAGCACTCAGGTTAACCAGCTTGGGTGCCCAGTGCAGACTCCGTAATCTGTGAAAGCTTCATTCGCAGGGCACCCTTTTCTACTCAGACTCTCTACACACAACCCAAGCCTCTACCGATAGGGTAGAGGCTTTTTGGGGTGAGAGTGAATGCTTTGAGTGGATAACGACATCCCGATTCCACAAGCGGATCAATGTGCATTGAGTTACCGCAGGTAAGACGGTCAGACTTTAACATGCCGGTGTGAGCACACGGGCACAATGACTTAGTTTCTCATCTGCTAAGGTGGCAACTGGTGGCACTCCGAATACTACGAATTTGTAGGTTAGATGATGGGTTGCTTTGGCGAAGCCACTCCTGCGGAGTATTGCAAGTTCGAGCAGACCTTGACCCGCTGCCAGTGGTGCAACTAATCGAAGCACAATACTTGGAACGTTCCGCTGAGTTAGTAGAACATGGAGTCCCTAAGCAGTTTTCCCCGTGCCTGTCAGGCATGGGGAAAACTGGGTACTCACGCTGCTGTTAAGCATACGATCTCAATCGATCAACCTGCGATACGACTTATTCGCTAAAAAAGTTTCTGCCTGTACTGAATTCATCGGACGAGTAAATAAGAAACCCTGAATATAGCGGCAACCAAGCTCCATAATGATATGCAATTGCTCCATCGTTTCTACGCCTTCGGTAACAACTGTCAGATTCAAAGCTCCGGCCATCGCAATGATCGAGCGAATTAACTCTTTGCTTTCCTTACTGGTTGCCAAATCTCTCACAAAACTACGATCGATTTTAATGCCATGGATTGGATACTTGGCTAGATAACTCAGCGATGAGTATCCCGTTCCGAAATCATCAACAAAAATGTTGAATCCAAGCTTGTTCATTTCGTTCAGATTTTTCATGACTAGCCCAGAATCTGCAAGCAAATAGCTCTCAGTAATTTCGAGCACAACGTCGTGGGGACTAATATTTGACACATCAATCATGCTCAGCAGAAAGGGCACGATATCCGATCTTTCGAGTTGACTGCAGGAAAGGTTCACATTGAATTTCTGATGGGGACTGGTGATGCCATTCTCTCGCCATTGACAAAATTGTTTGCAAGTCTTATCGAATACGAATCGGTCAATTTCTATAATCAGCCCCAATTCTTCCGCGAGGGGAATAAATCTACCTGGCGAGATAATACCTTTTTCTGGATGCACCCAGCGCACCAAAGATTCGATCGAAAAGATAACGGACTCTTGAAGGTCGACGATTGGTTCAAAGTTGATGCGAAACTGTTTCTCACAAACGGCGATCTTTAATTCTCCTTCTAACTCAATTTTTTCCAGATGCTCCGTACGCATCTCTTCGTCGAAAAGTTGATAGCAGTTGCCTGTTGTCTTGGCGCGATACATGGCAATGTCCGCATCACGAAGTACATCATCAGCGGATTGGTATGACATATCAGCTAAGACAATGCCAACACTCGCAGAAATAGAAATCTCGGTGTCATGAATTCGAATGGGTTGAACGAATGCATCGTTAATTCGCTGTGCGAGGTTAACCGCTTCGGACTCGTCCAGATTACCCAAAAGCATCACGAATTCATCTCCACCCAAGCGAGCGAAGCATATCGTATCGCTAATAAGTGCTGACAAGCGATTAGTCACATGGATCAACACTTTATCTCCAGCCAGATGACCAAACCTGTCATTAATTTGCTTGAAACGGTCGAAGTCGATGAAGAAAACACATAGTCTCAAGTCTGCATCGGTGCCTAGTTGAACTAAGCACCTGTAACTACTCAGGCTGGGGTAGGAGAGTTATAGGGTTTCCAGAGAACAATCCCATGAGGGCATCCAGAACGTTATGCCCCTGTTTGCGTAGAGTGGATAGGTAACCGCGAATACGGCAGAACATCC
>NZ_JAYGIG010000036.1:0-30268 GCF_034932105.1 Leptothoe sp. PORK10 BA2
CGGATGTTCTGCCGTATTCGCGGTTACCTATCCACTCTACGCAAACAGGGGCATAACGTTCTGGATGCCCTCATGGGATTGTTCTCTGGAAACCCTATAACTCTCCTACCCCAGCCTGAGTAGTTACTATTAAGGACAGTATTCTGCCCATTGAGGAAGGCTTATATGGTGATGGCGGGAAATTGGCTGATGCCCTGATAGCCACAGCAGAGGCTATGCCGACAGCTCCAGAGTTTATAGCAACAACACTAATACCTGTTCTTGCTAGTCGCATTGGCACCAGTGCAACGCTAATCATCAATGATAAAGGCAAGTACACCGTTCCGACAATTTTTAGAACCCTGATTGTTGCTCCTACAGGGCGTAAGAAAACCCCAGCTCAGAAATCAATCATTTCAGCTTTAGCAGAGCTAGAAAAAGATTCTTACAAACGCTATCAACATGAGCTTGATGCTTATGAATTAGCCTTAGTAACTTGGAAAAAAGATGACGGACCACCTCCAGAAGGGCCTATACGAAAACGATATTTCAGCAATGATGATACTTTAGCGGCACGGGTTCAGATTCATGCCGAAAATCCCAGAGGCTTCTTGTTATACAGGGATGAGGGGAGTGCCTTTATTAACGAACGTGGCAGGTTTAGTTCTGGTCGTGGCGATGGTGGCGAAACTGAAGCCGATTTGAGTGAGTTTAATGGTGGTAGTCTCAGCCGCGATCGCAAATCTGACGGTTCAATTTTCCTAGAAAAAACGGCTATCAGCAGGACAGGTGCAATTCAATACACCAAGCTGCAAGAGTTAATGGGTGACCACCGCGATGATTATGGGGAATGGGCACGTTATCTATTCTGTGCTGCCGATGCTCCTCTCAGTCACATCGATTTACTATCTGATGATGGTGATACTGGTCTACAAGAAATACTCATTGAGCTTATAGAGCGCCTAGATGAACTCCCAGAGCGCCAGTATGTCTTGAGGGATGATGCGGCAAAAAAAGCATTCATGGAGTATCAGCACGAGCTTATCAACCGAGCGAATGCTACTGACCATCCAAGTTTGCAAGCAGCATTCCCAAAATTTGAAACCTACTTCGGTCGCTTTATCCTGTGGCTACATCTGGTAAATGCTGTTCTAGCAGGTCAGCAACCAGCAGTCGCGGTGGACGCTTACATCGTCGAGCTGGCCCGTCAGTGGACTGAATACTATGTAGGGCAGTTTCAATTGTTGATGGCACTCAACAGCCCTCAGCAAGAATTGACTGGCGATTTGTTACGGCTACGGGATTACATCACGAGGAAGCCGGGTAAAACAGTCAGAGAGCTTGTCCAGGCCAAATTCGGCAAAACTACTCACGTTAAAGCGCTGGTCAACAGTCTGCTAGAGAAGGGTCACATTGTAGAAATTGATGACAAATACTCAGTTAATTCTGGCAGTGAGGGCGAGTAATGACTGATAGACTGATCCCTGAATCCGAACTTAAAACAGTTGTTACCGCCACACTTAAACAGGTGCTGGCAGATCTGTTAAGCATCAGCCCAGGGCAACAACACCAACGTCAATGGTACAAAGCCTCTGAAGCCTTTCAGCTCTTAGACCTCGATACAGCAGACAATCTGCATGATCTACGGCAATCCGGTGACCTGAAAGAGGGTAAGCACTGGAGGCAGACCAGTAGCGTCAATGCTAAACGACCCACCTATCAATACCACGTTGGCAACTGTCGCAAGTTCCTAGAAAGCAAACGTAGCTAAGCAATGGCAAAAGTGAATATCGAGGCTGAGGTGAGAGCCGCTAACCTTGCACTCAAAGCCGACTGCTACCGGGTCCGAATCGAACTTAGGGGCAAGCGGTTGTCATTGGTTGCAACACTCCCGCCAAAGCCTACCAGCAATAAACGGACACCATACCAACAACGTATATCCCTGAAACTGAATGCGTCCAGGGTAGGACTTAGGAAAGCCAAGGCTGAAGCCATCAAATTAGGCGACCAATTAGACCGGGATAAATTTACTTGGGACGATTGGATCGATATCCCCTGTGATGAACCCGAAGTTGCAACCTGTGGTTACTGGTTGGACAAATTTAAGGCCCATGTATGGCCAGACCTACCAGAGGATAAGGAATTCAATTGGAAAAAGCGGTTCCTATATTTTGGGTTTAATAAACTGCTATTAGATAAGCCCCTGACAGCAGATGTCTTAATTGCAGCAGCTTTGACCAAACCGGAGTCAAAGAAAGCAGCCCGTGATAAGGCTTGTGACCGTCTACAACGGCTAGCCAAGTTTGCTGGTGTTGATGTGGACTTGAAACCTTATAAAGCGGGGTATTCCCGAGGAGATATCAAATCTAGAGATATTCCTTCCGACAAGGAAATAGAAGCCATCATTGATGATATTAAAAAACCTGAATGGCGCTATATCTTTGCATTGATGGCTATCTATGGGCTCAGAAATCACGAAGCATTTTTATGCACTTTAGAAAACCGCGACGGTGTTCTAATAGCTAATATCCCCGATAACACTAAGACTGGTACCCGTGTTGCCTACCCGCACCCGAGCAGATGGGTAGAACGTTGGGATATCACCAACAGTCATCCTCCTACATTGACCGTCAGGGCTCCCCAGGAATACGGGCAAAAGGTTTCCTCCTATTGGCGAGATACCCTTAAGCTTTCTGAGACACCCTATGCTCTCAGACATGCCTATGCTATTCGATGCCACCGGAAGGGGGTTCAGCTTGCGATCGCAAGTCAGTGGATGGGACATAGCCCAGAAATCCATTTACGCACCTACCAGCGTTGGATATCTGAAAGCATCCATCGGGAAGCTTGGGACAAGCTGCAAATTGTTGAGTAACCCCGTTTTGTTGAGTAATTTGTTGAATGGCTACTCAACAGGGTTAACCCTTTGCTTAGCAAGGCTTTCTGCCATTAAAAAGCGATTTGTTGAGTAGTTGAGTGAATATACATATATAAATCCTTACACCTACCCTCAAAAAATCCACTTCTACAGACATGGTTATTTTTGGCTTAAATTTGGCTTAAAAATCTAAAAAATTAAACCAAATTGAGGGTGATTCAGGTGTATTGCCAGACCGTAAAATTCCTTGGTAGTCAAGGCAACCCTTAAAGAAAAAAGGGAAGCGCTAACTCCCCCTTGGTTCCTTGAAACAAAACTTGTATGTCATCGCTATTGTACAGAGCGATATCCATTTTGCAATACATAGTTTTCTTAAGCTTTTCTGCAATGTCATTACATAACTTTTAGGCCGGATTTCTGCCGCTGCCCTGCGAGGTCAATGGCAAGATTAATCGCTGCGATCATACTATCGGGACGTGCTATACCTTGACCGGCAATGTCAAAGGCAGTGCCATGGTCGGGGGAGGTGCGAATAAAGGGTAAACCAATGGTGGTGTTGACCGCCTGGTCAAAGGCCAGCATTTTGACTGGGATTAAACCCTGATCGTGATAGAGAGCCAAATAGCCATGGTGGGCCTTGCGTTCGGCCTGGTGCCACGCTTGGGCTGGGGTAACCCACAGGGTGTCCGGCGGTACTGGCCCATCAATGGTGGCCTGGGGAAATCGCTGGCGCTGTTGGTGCAGCCAGGGAATCAACCAGTCGACTTCTTCTCGTCCTAGCTGACCCTGTTCACCACTGTGGGGATTTAGACCTGCGATCGCAACCCAAGGCCGCTCCACCCCAAAGTCCCGTTCTAAACAGGCCAACAGCAGCTCTAGCTTCAGGGTCATAACCTCGGGCGTAAGGGCATCGGGCACCTGCCGCAGAGGAATGTGGGTAGTTGCCAGCAACGTACACAAAGTCCACTGGGTCAGGGGCGACCGGGCCACAAACAACATGCCAAAGCGCTCCACTCCAGCCATTTCTGCCAGTAGTTCAGTTTGGCCAGGGTAGTGATGTCCCGCCGCCAGCCAAGCCGACTTAGCAATCGGGGCCGTGACAAGGCCATCGTAGCCAGACCGCAGGTCATCTTTCAGGCAATGGTGAATCGCCGTTTGCAAACTCCGAAAACTCAGGTCACCACTGGCCGCACTTTCCTGCCCCAGGTGGATGGCGTGATCGTCCGCCAGCGGCACATCAATCATGGCATAGTCTCCCAAGGGTAAGGCCAGCTGCTGACTCAAGGCGATTAACCGCTGTTGATTGCCAACTAAGGTAATCTGGGCGGCATGACTCTCCACCTGGGCCAGCGCTTTGAGGACTACCTCCGGGCCAATGCCTGCCATATCGCCCAGGGTGATCAAGAGTTTGACAGGTTGAACGATGCCCATAGCGCTAATGCTCCGTACCTACATTCGCTTTCTCAATAGGTACTGTCCGCCCTATCTATTCCCCAACAATAAAGCAAAGTGTTAGCGTTAATAAGTTGCTCTATGGTCAGTCTCTTCCATGGCACTCAAAAATGGTTTGATGCGCGCAGTTACGGTGGTGACTCTGCTGGTATTGGCGGGCTGTGCAGCTACGCCTAGTGAAGCACCGACGGCGGAAGTGCCAGCAGCGGCCCAGGCTCAGCCACCCGCCACACCTCCTAGCGAAGATGAGCTGGCGGCAGCAGAGGCGGAATGGCAAGCCCGTCAGGCAGAGGTAACCCAGGTCATATCCACCATGGATCGGGCCACGTTTATTGGCACCTCCCCCACCCAAGGCACCCCCAGTGCGGAGGTGGTGGTGGTGAAGTTTTCCGACTTTGAATGTCCCTATTGTGCGGTGGCGGCAGGCCACATGAAGGATTTTGTCGAGGAACGGGGGGATGAGGTGCTTTATGTCTATAAGCATTTTCCCCTGAATCGCATTCATCCCGAGGCGGAGCCTGCGGCCAAGGCGTCCTGGGCGGCGGGTCAGCAGGATCAGTTTTGGCTGTATCACGATGGCCTTTTCGCCAATCAAGCCCGGTTGGGGGAGGATCTCTATGGGGAACTGGCGGAACAAATCGGGTTGGATGTGGAGCAGTTTAATCGCGATCGCAACAGCGATGCGGCCCAAGCTGCCGTCGATGCTGATTTAGCCCTAGCCGAGCAGCTGAAACTACGGGGCACCCCCACTTTTTTGATGGGTGGCCTCCTCATCCCCCCCGGAGTTCCCCCCGAAAGCTTTAGCCAACTGCTAGATAATCTCAAAGCATCCCAACCTCCCCAGGAATAATATGGAGGCTGGACAAGACCCACCGCCCCACCAAGGTTAATCTGCCCCTTTTGAATCTGCCCTATGACCAACACTGCCCGCCCCAAAATTATTGTCATTGACGATGACCCCACCGGTTCCCAAACGGTCCATAGTTGTTTGTTGTTACTAAAGTGGGACGTTGCCACCCTCAAACAGGGCCTGTTGGACGAGTCCCCTATCTTCTTTATCTTGGCCAATACCCGTGCCCTAACCCCCTCAGAGGCAGAACGCACCACCCGTAACGTGTGCAACAACCTCAAACAGGCACTGGCGGAAACCAACACCCAAGATTTTTTAGTCGTCAGCCGCTCAGACTCCACCCTGCGGGGGCACTACCCCCTAGAAACAGATGTGATTGCGGCGGAGCTCGGCCCCTTCGATGCCCACTTTATGGTACCCGCCTTTTTTGCAGCGGGGCGCATTACCCTCAATAGCACCCACTACATCGAGAGCGATGGCGTGCGCACACCGGTACATCAAACCGAGTTCGCCCAGGACTCTGTTTTTAGTTATAGCCATAGCTATTTGCCCGATTATGTAGCCGAAAAAACAGCTGGCAAGATTGTTGCCAATCAGGTGAAGTGCTTTACCCTAGAAGTTTTGCAGCAGGGGACCATGGATCAATTAATGGCCCTAAACAACAATGTTTGTGTCGTCGTGGATGCCCAACAACAAACCGATCTCGATCGGTTTTCCCAGGAGCTATTAGCCGCCGCCGCCCAAGGGAAAAAGTTTCTCTTTCGCAGTGCCGCCAGCTTACTCACCTCCCTGGCCGCCTTGCCACCCCAGCCCATCGCAGCTAAGGATATGGCGCGCTATACCCGAGGTCAAAAGCCAGGGGTTATCTTGGTGGGCTCCCATGTGAACAAAACAACCCGCCAGCTAGAATATCTCCTGCAACAGCCAGGGGTAAGGGGAGTGGAAGTGGAAGTCTCTCGCTTAAAAGAGAATCCAGATCAGGCCCCAGCCATGGTGGCCGAAATAGTAAGCCAGGTAAACACTATCTATGATCAGGCCAAAACAGCGGTGCTCTACACCAGCCGCCAAGAGCTGACGTTTACCGATGCCACCACTCGCCTGGCCTTTGGTGAAGCGGTGTCCAATCTGTTGATGGACATTTTGCGCGGCCTACCAGCCGATCTTGGCTTCCTAATTAGCAAAGGGGGCATTACCTCCAATGACACCCTAAGCAACGGTCTGGCCCTCACTGCCGCCCGGCTCCTAGGCCAAGTGATTCCCGGCGTTTCTGTCGTCATCACCAGCCCTGACCATCCCCAGTTTCCCAACTTGCCCGTAGTGTTGTTCCCTGGCAATGTGGGCGGGGATGACGCCGTCGCTGCCGCCTATGAACGGATGGCCTCTATCTAATGCGCATCAAGACTCACCCCTCACGATTCACCGCTGGCCCGCCCCATATTTTCCATCTTCAGCTCCGATAGCAGCTCTGTTAATTGTTCACAGTCAGCCCCATAGGTATTGCCACAAAAATGGCAAACAGCTTCGGCCGGCTCCTGCTTGTTAATCATGTCCTGCAGTTCCTCTTCCCCCAACAGTTTCAGGGCAGACAACATGCGTTCACCATCGCAGGGACAATAAAATTGCAGCGGCTTACGTTCTGGGAAAATTTGCAGCCCCATATCCCCCACCAGATCGGCAAAAATTTCGGGCAGGGTTTTGTTGGCTCGCAGCAGGGGGGTAAATCCGGTGAGGGCTGAAATCCGTGACTCCAGGGTGTCAATCAGCTGTTCATCCCTGGACACCTTGGGCAGGATTTGCAGCAGCAAGCCACCGGCAGCTTCGACTCCGTTTTGGTCGACAAATACGCCCAGCACTAGGGCGGAAGGGGTTTGCTCCGACGTGGCCAGGTACTGGGTCAAGTCATCGCCAATTTCGCCGGACACTAGCTCTACGGTGCTGGTGTAGGGATACCCCAGCCCGGAATCCCGGACCACATAGAGATAGCCATTGCGACCCACCGCCGCCCCCACATCCAGCTTCCCCGCTGCATTGAGAGGTAGTTCGGTAGCCGGGGCCGCCACATACCCCCGGACGCTGCCATCTAACCGCGCGTCCACTAAAATGCCGCCCAGGGGGCCATCCCCTACAATCTGGATATTGATCCGTGAGTCCTCCCGCTTCATATTGGAGACGAGTAGGGCTCCGGCGGTTAGGGATCTGCCTAGGGCCGCCGTAGCCACATAGGAAAGGTTGTGGCGAGTTCTGGCTGCTTCGACTAAACGGGTGGTGATGGCTCCAACAACTCGGATACCGCCATCTGCTGCTACTGCTCGCATGAGCTGGTCCGCCATGGTTTTACGTTGTGCTTACAGTTCTTAATACTTAATATTGTAGAGGTAGAACTGACCTAGCAAGTTGTGGATGATGCAGCCTTCGATCAACTAGCCTAAGGTTTAAGAGCACCCTGTTCAGAAAAACACCCTCGCCATGTTTGGGATTTATCAACAAAGTACCCTGCGGATTGAAATTGATGCGACGGTGGCCCAATTGCGGCAGGGGCTGACCCAGCCTGACCAGATGCGCCAGTGGCTATGGCCCCAACAGTTTTCCGACAGCTTCAAAGCACCGATACAGGTGGGGCAGTCATTTTCGAGCTACGTTGGCCCCATTCGCATCGATCACACCATTGATGAATGCTCCGATCATTCCATCCGTTTTTTGCTCCATCGGGGCGTGGATGGTTTCCATGAATGGTACTGGGGCGATGGCTGGGTGCAGTCACGGCTAGAGGGGGTATCTACCCTACCCCTGAATATTGCCCAGACCACCAGTTTGCTGAGGCTACGACTGTTCCTAACAATTAAAAATCAGGGAACAAAGTAAAGGTCAGGGCAAGGTCAGGCACCAGCCCAATTACTCTTCCACCCGCAGCCTCACCGAGTCCCCATGGGACGGCAACCCTTCAGCCGCTGTGAGGGCATCGATCGCCCCAGCCACATTTTCCAGAGCTGATTTTGAGTACTGAATCAAGCTGGAATGCTTCATGAAGGTCTCAGTACTGAGGGGGGAGGCGTAGCGAGCTGCACCGGAGGTGGGTAGGGTGTGGTTAGGCCCAGCAATATAGTCACCAACAGCCTCTGGGGTGTCGTGGCCGAGAAAGATCGCTCCGGCTTGGGTAATTTTGTCGAGTAAGGACCATGGATCATCCACCTCCAGCTCTAGGTGCTCGGGGGCAAATTGGTTGGACAGCTGAATCGCCACTTCCAGCGAGTCCACCACCACGACAATGCCGTAGTGGGCAATGGCTTTCTCGGTGGTGATTTGGCGGGGATGTCCGACTAGCTGTCGATCGACTTCAGCGACAACTTTCTCCGCCAGGATGCTGTCGGTGGTTAATAGGATGGCAGCCGCTAGGGGATCATGTTCAGCCTGGGCCAGTAGATCGGCAGCGACATGAACCGGATTTGCGGTGTGGTCGGCAATTATCAGCACCTCGGAGGGTCCGGCGAGGGAGTCGATGCCCACGGTGCCGTACACCTGCTTTTTGGCCAGGGTGACATAGACATTCCCAGGGCCGCTAATCACATCCACCTTGGGAATGGTGTCAGTACCGTAGGCCAGAGCGGCGATGGCTTGGGCTCCACCCACTCGATAAATTTCCTGCACCCCGGATTCTTGAGCGGCCACGAGCACAGCTGGGTTGAGATGGCCCTTGGGGGTGGGGGTGACCATGACCAAACGCTTCACACCCGCGACGCGGGCGGGGATGGCGTTCATCATGACGGTGCTGGGGTAGGCAGCCCGGCCACCGGGGACGTAGATGCCCGCACGGGCCACGGGGGTATAGCGCTTGCCGAGGACGACGCCGTCGTCTTCAAAGGTGACCCAGTTTTTGGGGAGTCGCTGTTTGTGGAAGGCTTCGATATTCTTGCAGGCCATACGAATGGCTTGGAGTAGTTCGCTGGAAACCTGCTGGTAGGCGGTGTCAATTTCGGCCCCGCTGATGCGTAGGGTGCTTGGGGTCAGGGTTTGTTGGTCAAATTTAGCGGTGTAGTGTAGGAGGGCCTCATCCCCCGAACGGCGAACGGCATTCAATATTTCTCGAACGGTGGCTTCTTGCTCAATCACCTGATCGGTGTGGATGCGATCGCAAATCCGTTGGAGTTCAGTCTGCGCTTCACTGAGCTGGTACAAAGTTCGCAACATTGAGGCGGGTGGCGAGGGTGTGAGGATGGTGACTGTTATAGCTTAGCGCGGATTAATTAGAGACAACCGAATTGGCTTACCATATTTTGCTGGGGAACGGTATTTACCTAACGTTTAATGCTATAATCCGAGACCCTGACAAATATTACATTGGCTAATAGTGGCAAACATTAAATCTGCGGTAAAGCGCATCGAAATTGCGGAGCGCAATCGTCAACGGAATAAGTCCTACCGGTCAGCGGCCAAGACCCTGGCCAAGACCTACTACGCTGCGTTGAGCGAGTTTGCGGCCGACCCTTCTGACGAAAAGAAGCAGGCAGTTGATTCCTCCATGTCCGCAGCCTTTAGCAAAATTGACAAGGCCGTCAAGCGGGGCAGCCTCCATAAAAATGCGGCCGCCCGTCGGAAGTCCAGAATTGCGAAGGCTCTGAAACAGCACGAAACCGCGTCATAGCAATTCATGCAGCTGGTTGATACCCACGTCCACATTAACTTTGACAGTTTTCAGCCCGATCTAGACGAGGTGGCATCGGCTTGGCGACAAGCGGGGGTGGCCCATCTGGTTCATTCCTGTGTTGAACCGTCAGAGTTTGAGGCCATTCGGGCGATTGCTGACCGGTTTGACGAAATCTCGTTTGCCGTCGGTCTGCATCCCTTAGATATGGATAAGTGGACACCGGCACTGGCAGATCAAATCCGGCAGCTGGCTCTGTCCGATCAGCGGGTGGTGGCCATTGGAGAAACTGGTTTAGATTTCTTCAAGGCGGATGATCAGGCTTGCCAAATTGAGGCGTTTCGGGCGCAGCTGTCCGTCGCTTACGAGTTGGGTCTGCCGGTGATCATTCACTGCCGTGATGCGGCGGCGACCATGCGGGATGTGCTCCAAGCCTTTTGGCAAGAGCGGGGACCGGTGCAGGGCGTCATGCATTGCTGGACGGGCAACCCTGAGGAAACTCAGTGGTTTCTGGATTTGGGGTTTTACATTAGCTTTAGCGGTATTGTGACGTTCAAAAGTGCCACCCAGGTACAGGCCTCAGCTCAAATGGTGGGGTGCGATCGCATCCTAGTCGAAACCGACTGCCCGTTTTTGACCCCAGTCCCCAAGCGCAATCAAAAACGCAACCAGCCAGCCAATGTGCTCCACGTAGCCGAATTCGTCGCTAGTTTGCGGGATGTTTCCCTAGATGTGCTAGCAGCACAAACAACGGCCAATGCCAGGGCACTGTTTAAGTTACCTGATGCGTCCTTTACCGTTGCTAAATAATTCAAATAATCAACTTTAAAATCTTTTCCCTTAAACAGCCGTTAATCGCTTGATGAGTGAAATTTAAAATTTACTTCGAACCTAATTTAGGCCCGCCCATGAAGAACCCACCCCAGCCAAATAAAACCACAACTTGATGAAAACATTAAATTTCACTGCTGATTTATGATATAATTCCTCGGCTATACGTTAGCCTTAGGTAGCCCATTAATCAGCCCTTGTACCTATTCCACCCCTAGCGTTGGTGCCTAACGGGTACTCCTGTGAATTTTGACGATTGCCCACCGCGCCCTTTCTAGCTATCGAATGTTAGCAAAACATCTGAAAAATATTGGCTTGACTGCATTACTCCATGGGGAATGTAGTCATTCTTGTGTTTGTAACTTAGCACTATTTAGATTTTGATTTCGAGTTAACTAAATCCTGCTTATCCCCCACTTTTATACCCCATTTATTTAGGCCTGACCTGCTCGAGGAGACGAATGACTGACCTAACCATTTCCCAATCCTCCTTTGTATTGCCTGACCTAGTCGAAATTCAGCGCTCTAGCTTTCGCTGGTTTTTGGAAGAAGGGCTCATTGAAGAACTTGAGAGTTTCTCACCGATCACCGACTACACGGGCAAGTTGGAATTACATTTTCTAGGCAAAGATTACAAACTCAAAGCCCCTAAATACATGGTCGATGAGGCCAAGCGTCGTGACAGCACGTACTCAGTACAAATGTACGTCCCAACGCGCCTCATTAACAAGGAAACCGGGGAAATTAAAGAGCAAGAAGTATTCATTGGGGACTTGCCCCTGATGACCGATCGCGGCACCTTCATTATCAACGGTGCTGAGCGAGTGATCGTCAATCAGATTGTGCGCAGTCCTGGCGTTTACTACAAGGCTGAAACCGACAAGCATGGTCGCCGTACCTATAACGCCAATCTCATCCCTAACAGGGGGGCTTGGCTCAAATTTGAAACCGATAAAAACGATTTGGTTTGGGTACGAATCGATAAGACCCGGAAGCTTTCCGCCCAGGTCCTCTTTAAAGCCCTAGGATTGAGTGATGGCGAGATTTTCGACTCCCTACGTCACCCTGAATATTTTCAAAAAACCATTGAAAAAGAAGGCCAATTTAGCGAAGAAGATGCCCTGCTAGAGCTTTACCGTAAGCTCCGTCCCGGTGAACCACCAACGGTGTCCGGCGGTCAGCAACTATTAAGCTCCCGCTTCTTTGATCCCAAACGCTACGACCTAGGGAAAGTAGGTCGCCATAAGATCAATCGCAAACTGCGGTTGAATGTGCCCGATGCAGTCCGGGTCCTCACTCCCCAGGATGTCCTAGCCGCCATCGATTACCTCATTAACCTAGAGTTTGACATCGGCATCATCGACGACATCGACCACCTGGGCAATCGCCGGGTTCGTTCCGTTGGTGAGCTATTACAAAACCAAGTTCGGGTGGGTCTAAATCGTCTAGAGCGGATTATCCGTGAACGGATGACGGTTTCCGAAGCCGATTCTTTAACCCCAGCCTCGTTGGTCAACCCCAAGCCCTTGGTGGCGGCGATTAAAGAGTTCTTTGGCTCCAGTCAGCTCTCCCAGTTCATGGACCAGACAAATCCCCTGGCTGAGCTCACCCACAAGCGACGCATCAGTGCCCTCGGCCCGGGTGGTCTGACCCGCGAGCGAGCTGGTTTTGCCGTGCGTGACATCCATCCATCCCACCACGGTCGGATTTGCCCGATTGAAACCCCTGAGGGACCCAATGCCGGTTTGATTGGCTCCCTGGCTACCCATGCCCGGGTGAATGATTTTGGCTTTATTGAAACGCCATTTTTCCAAGTCGATAATGGCCGGATTCGGAAAGACTTACCATCCACCTACATGACGGCGGACGAAGAAGACGACTTCAGAGTTGCCCCCGGTGATATTCCCATTGATATCGACGGCAATATTCTCGGAGAATCCGTACCGGTTCGCTATCGCCAAGACTTTATTACCACCGCCACGTCTGAAGTAGATTATGTGGCCGTCTCACCAGTACAGATTATTTCCGTAGCCACCTCCCTCATTCCATTTTTAGAGCACGACGACGCTAACAGAGCCCTGATGGGATCGAACATGCAGCGTCAGGCTGTGCCCCTCCTCCGTCCAGAACGGCCTTTGGTGGGTACCGGCCTGGAAGCTCAAGCGGCCCGTGACTCCGGCATGGTAGTGGTCAGCCCCGTGGATGGTGAAGTCACCTACCTAGATGCCCGCAATGTAGTGGTGACCGATGAAGAGGGCAACCGTTATGCCCAAGAATTACAAAAGTACCAACGCTCCAACCAGGACACCTGTCTCAATCAGCGCCCCCTTGTGTTTGTGGGGGACAAAGTTGTCGCGGGTCAGGTACTGGCCGATGGTTCCGCTACCGAGGGTGGGGAAATTGCCCTGGGGCAGAATGTCCTAGTCTCCTACATGCCATGGGAAGGCTACAACTACGAAGATGCCATTCTCCTGAGTGAGCGTCTGGTCTACGACGATCTTTACACGTCTATTCACATTGAGAAATTTGAAATTGAGGCTCGTCAGACCAAGCTAGGCCCAGAAGAAATTACCCGGGAAATTCCCAACGTGGGTGAAGATGCCCTGCGACAGCTGGATGAAACGGGCATTATTCGGATTGGGGCTTGGGTCACATCCGGTGACATCCTGGTGGGTAAAGTGACACCGAAGGGGGAATCGGATCAGCCCCCCGAAGAGAAACTATTGCGAGCTATCTTCGGCGAGAAAGCCCGAGACGTGAGGGATAACTCTTTGCGGGTACCCAACGGTGAAAAAGGTCGGGTCGTGGACGTCCGGGTCTTTACCCGGGAGCAAGGGGACGAACTCCCCCCCGGGGCCAATATGGTCGTGCGAGTTTATGTCGCCCAAAAGCGCAAGATTCAGGTGGGCGATAAAATGGCAGGCCGCCATGGCAATAAGGGAATTATTTCCCGCATTTTGCCCATCGAAGACATGCCGTACCTGCCCGATGGCACCCCAATTGACATCGTGCTTAATCCCCTGGGTGTACCATCCCGGATGAATGTGGGACAGGTGTTCGAATGTCTGTTGGGCTGGGCTGGAGAAAATCTCAATGCCCGCTTTAAGATCACGCCGTTTGATGAAATGTACGGTGAGGAAGCTTCCCTGGAAACCACCCACGGCAAGTTGCAGGAGGCTCGAGATGCCACCGGTCACGATTGGGTGTTTAATCCTGACGACCCCGGCAAGATCCAACTCTACGATGGGCGGACAGGTGAAGCCTTTGATCGCCCCGTGACCGTAGGTAAACCCTACATGTTGAAACTCGTTCACTTGGTGGACGACAAGATTCACGCCCGGTCCACTGGTCCCTACTCCCTGGTCACCCAGCAACCCTTGGGTGGTAAAGCTCAGCAAGGCGGTCAGCGCTTTGGTGAAATGGAGGTGTGGGCCCTAGAAGCCTTCGGTGCGGCCTATACCTTGCAAGAACTGTTGACGGTTAAGTCTGACGACATGCAAGGCCGAAACGAGGCCCTCAACGCCATTGTGAAGGGTAAGGCCATTCCTCGACCGGGTACGCCTGAGTCCTTCAAGGTATTGATGCGGGAGCTGCAGTCCCTCTGCCTCGATATTGCCGTCCATAAGCTAGAGACCCAAGAAGATGGCACCAGTCGGGATGTGGAAGTTGACTTGATGTCAGATTCGATCAATCGACGTTCGCCGTCGCGTCCCACCTATGAATCCATCTCTCGCGAGGAACCTGCCCCAGAGGCTTTACCGGGCCTAGTGGATGAGCCTCCTATGTTTTAACTATGGGTCGTTAGTTTTCTGAGTGCTCGACTGGATCAGAGGCCACGCAAACCAATGCGTTCCCAATCTGGTTATAGACCGAGTACTCGGATCACTTTCCCAGGGTCGAGGCTTCACCAAGCTTTTCCACGACAGTCCCTCGAACCCCAATCGTAATCATGTCCTGATGTATAGGCCGCGTACAAGGAATCAAGAGAATGCCAAAACTAGAACAGCGCTTTGACTATGTCAAAATCGGCTTAGCTTCTCCCGACCGAATCCGTCAGTGGGGTGAGCGTACCCTCCCTAACGGTACGATGGTGGGGGAAGTCACCAAACCAGAAACCATTAACTACAGAACCCTAAAGCCTGAAATGGACGGGCTATTCTGTGAGCGTATTTTTGGCCCCGCTAAGGATTGGGAATGTCACTGTGGCAAGTACAAGCGGGTAAGACATCGGGGTATTGTCTGCGAACGCTGCGGAGTCGAGGTAACCGAGTCGCGGGTACGTCGTCATCGCATGGGTTTTATCAAGCTAGCGGCCCCAGTGGCCCATGTTTGGTACCTCAAGGGTATTCCTAGCTATATCGCCATTTTGCTCGATATGCCCCTACGGGATGTGGAGCAAATCGTCTATTTCAATGCCTACGTCGTTCTCGATCCAGGCAATGCCGATAGCCTCAGCTATAAGCAACTCCTGACTGAAGACCAATGGATTGAGCTAGAGGATCAGCTGTATGACGAGGATTCCGATCTCTCCGGCATTGAAGTGGGCATCGGGGCAGAAGCACTACAGCAGCTACTGCAAGATCTGGAACTGGAAGCCGTTGCAGAGATGCTGCGGGAAAATATTGATAACTCCAAGGGGCAGAAACGGGCCAAGTTGATCAAGCGCCTGCGGGTGGTTGATAACTTTATTGCAACCGGTTCTCGACCAGACTGGATGGTTTTGGACGTGATTCCCGTCATCCCTCCTGACCTCCGCCCGATGGTTCAGCTAGACGGTGGCCGATTTGCCACATCGGACCTGAACGACCTCTATCGTCGCGTCATTAACCGAAATAATCGCTTAGCCCGACTACAGGAAATTCTAGCCCCTGAAATCATTGTCCGAAACGAAAAGCGGATGCTCCAGGAAGCCGTTGACGCCCTAATTGACAATGGTCGGCGTGGACGAACCGTGGTGGGCGCAAATAATCGTCCCCTAAAATCGCTCTCGGACATCATTGAAGGTAAACAGGGGCGCTTCCGGCAAAACTTGTTGGGTAAACGGGTTGACTACTCCGGTCGTTCTGTCATTGTGGTGGGTCCCAACCTCAAAATTCACCAATGTGGTCTCCCCCGAGAGATGGCCATTGAATTATTTCAGCCCTTTGTAATCCATCGTTTGATTCGTCAGGGGCTGGTGAATAACATCAAAGCGGCGAAGAAGCTGATTCAGCGTAACGATCCAAGCATTTGGGGCGTGTTGGAAGAAGTGATTGAAAATCACCCCGTGATGCTGAATCGGGCACCGACATTACACCGTCTTGGCATTCAAGCCTTTGAGCCGATGCTGGTGGAAGGCCGGGCACTACAGCTCCATCCCCTGGTATGTCCAGCCTTTAACGCGGACTTTGACGGTGACCAGATGGCGGTCCATGTTCCCCTATCCCTAGAAGCCCAGGCCGAGGCCCGGTTATTGATGTTGGCATCCAACAATGTTCTATCGCCAGCCACCGGCCGCCCCATTATTACCCCTAGCCAAGACATGGTACTAGGATGCTACTACCTGACTGCCGAGAATCCCAATGAGCAAAAGGGAGCTAATACCCATTTTGCCAGTATGGAAGACGCCATCATTGCCTATGAGCAAGGGATGGTCGGTCTCCACGCCTGGGTTTGGCTGCGTTTTGATGGCCCGGTGGAAGACGATGGAGAGCCCACTGAAATAATTGATAACGGTGATGGCATGGTGACCAAGCGTTATCCAAATCGTCGGGTGCGGGAAGACAGTGACGGAAATCAGTTGTCACAACATATCTATACAACTCCAGGACGCATTATTTATAACCATGCTGTCCATGCGGCCCTTGCCAGTTAAATCTGGTCCACATCCAGAACTTGAGTTTTTCCCTCGGGCACTGCGTCAGGTTTCGACTTGAATGTGGTCTGGAACAATCATTCAGTTTTCTTAGATATCTAGTTAGCCAATAGTACGTTGAGGCAGAGAGTTCCCCATGGCAGATCAAGGTAACGCACAAGCCAAAGCCATTCCATTTCGTAACCGCATCATTGATAAAGGACAGCTGAAAAAGCTGATCTCCTGGTCATTTTATACCTACGGTACGGCTCGCACAGCCGCCATGGCTGATGAAATTAAATCGCTTGGATTTAAGTATGCCACCCGGGCAGGGGTATCCATTAGTGTTGACGATTTACAGGTACCTCCCAGCAAGCGCAAATTACTCGAGGCTGCCGAGCAAGAAATTCGGGATACCGAGGAGCGCTATACCCGTGGAGAAATCACTGAGGTAGAACGTTTTCAAAAGGTAATTGATACCTGGAATGAAACCAGTGAAGAGCTAAAGGATGAGGTCGTCCGTAACTTCAAAGAGAATAATCCCCTTAACTCCGTGTATATGATGGCCTTCTCTGGGGCTCGAGGTAATATCTCCCAGGTACGTCAGTTGGTGGGTATGCGAGGATTAATGGCAAATCCCCAAGGGGAAATTATTGACCTACCGATCAAAACAAATTTTCGCGAAGGGTTGACCGTTACTGAGTATATTATTTCGTCCTATGGTGCCCGTAAGGGTCTAGTAGATACGGCTCTGCGTACAGCAGACTCAGGCTACCTGACCCGTCGACTGGTGGACGTGTCCCAGGATGTAATTATTCGCGAAATTGACTGTGGTACGGATCGCTCAATTCCTTTGAGCGCCATGACCGACGGGGAACGGGTGCTGATTTCCCTGGAAAGTAAACTATTGGGTCGAGTGCTCGCTGAGGATGCCATTCATCCTAAAACCGGTGAAGTTTTGATGCCCCACAACAAACCCATAGATGCCGAGCGGGCCAAGGCGATCGATCAATCTGGACTGAAAGAAGTCAAAGTGCGTTCAGCCCTTACGTGCGAGGCCGCTCGATCAGTGTGTCAGCACTGCTATGGTTGGAGTTTAGCCCATTCCCACATGGTGGACTTAGGCGAAGCTGTGGGAATTATTGCGGCCCAGTCCATTGGCGAACCAGGAACTCAGCTCACCATGCGAACGTTCCACACCGGGGGAACGTTTACCGGTGAATTGGCGCCCCAGGTACGCGCCAAGGCGGCTGGTCAGTTCACCATGCCAGATAGCTTGAGGAGTCGTCCCTTCCGCACCCGTCATGGCGAAGATGCGCTGTTGATGGAGTCTAATACGGACGCCAAAATCATCATGGAGAACGGCAAAACCCGTTCCGTGTCTTTACCCCAGGGTTCGATTGTATTTGTGGCGGATGGGGTCACCCTAGCCAAAGGGGATCTGATTGCTGAATTACCCACAACCCGGGTGCGTAAGGTAACTGAGAAAGCCAGTAAGGACGTAACCTCCGATATGTCCGGTG
The DNA here is from genome assembly GCF_034932105.1 of Leptothoe sp. PORK10 BA2. Taxonomy (NCBI): domain Bacteria; kingdom Bacillati; phylum Cyanobacteriota; class Cyanophyceae; order Nodosilineales; family Cymatolegaceae; genus Leptothoe; species Leptothoe sp. PORK10 BA2. The sequence goes on from NZ_JAYGIG010000036.1 coordinate 17,986, forward strand.
AGGTTTTCTTTGAGGGCTTAGTGCAGGAAGAAAAGAAAGACCGTCAGGGCAATATCACCAAACTAGCTCAGCGTGGTGGTCTGTTGTGGGTGCTCTCAGGGGAAGTTTACAACCTCCCCCCCGGTGCAGAACCGACGGTCAAAAACGGTGACGAGATTGAGGCTTATGGCATTTTGGCTGAAACCAAAATTGTCACTGAACGGGGTGGCCTAGTACGTCTGCCCGATCGTTCCGATAGCAAAGGTAGCCGTGAGGTCGAAATTATTACGGCTTCTGTGACGCTGGACACGACTGAAGTGACCATGGAAAGTGGACAGGGTCGCGAGCATTATTTCTTGCAGACTGATCAAGGCGTACGCTATTCCTTGATTGCGACACCGGGGACCAAGGTTTTGGGCGGCCAGGTGATCGCTGAGTTAGTAGATGATGCCTACCATACTCAAAGTGGTGGCATCATTAAGTTCTCTGGTGTGGAAATTGCCAAGAAGAGTAAGGGCAAACAAGGCTATGAGGTGACCAAGGGTGGGACGCTCCTTTGGATTCCAGAGGAAGCCCATGAGGTGAATAAAGATATCTCGCTATTGATGGTGGAGGATGGCCAGTATATTGAGGCCGGCACCGAAGTGGTGAAAGATATCTTTTGCCAAATTAGTGGTGTGGTAGAAGTTACCCAAAAGAACGACATTCTTCGGGAGATTGTGATTAAACCGGGGGATATTCACATGGTGGATATCCCAGATGCCGTCAGTGGCAAGGATGGTGTTCTGGTTAGTGCAGGGGAGGAAGTCATTCCAGGGGTGACGGCCGAAGCCTTGCGCTATGTTGAATATGTTGAAACTCCCGAGGGAGCAGCGCTGTTGTTGCGTCCCGTCCAGGAGTATGAGGTGTCCGATAGCCCCACTCTTCCTAGCCAATACTCCGTTAGCGACAGCAATGATAATTCCATTGGGATTACGGCGATCCAACGTATCTTCTTTAAAGACGGGGAACGGGTTAAGTCGGTGGGTAGTGTTGAACTGCTGCGGACGCAGCTAGTGCTCAATATTGATAACGAGTCATTTTCATCGTCCCTAACGGCGGATATTGAGCTGGTACCTGACGAAACAAATGAAGAGATCAAGCGGCTTCAACTGGTTATTTTAGAGACACTAGTTATTCGTCGTGACATTGCGGCGGATCAGACTCAAGGCAGCACCCAGACCCACTTACTGGTGGCAGAAGGGGATGAAATCAAGCCAGGTTCTGTGGTAGCTCGGACTGAAATCCATGCTAAGGATGCGGGAGAAGTACGGGGTATTCGGAAAGATGTGGAATCCGTCCGTCGGATATTAGTTGTCCGTGATAGCGATCTGGTAACTGTTGATTTGGCTGGGAAGCCTCCAACCGTAAAAGATGGTGACCTGTTGGTAGATGGCTATCCTTTGGCTGACGGTATTCTTTCTGAAGAGTCTGGCCAGGTTGTTGCCGTGAACGATAGCAGTCTCGTGCTGCGTATCGCCCGTCCCTATCGCGTATCCACGGGTGCGGTACTGCATATTGAGAATGGCGATCTGGTGCAACGGGGTGACAATCTGGTTCTACTGATCTTTGAACGAGCTAAGACCGGTGACATTATTCAGGGTCTACCTCGGATTGAAGAATTATTAGAGGCTAGAAAACCGAAGGAAGCCTGTGTCCTAGCCGATCGACCGGGTAATGCCCAAGTGGTATATGGAGAAGATGAAACGGTTGAGGTGAAGATCGTTGAAGACGACGGTGTCATAGCTGAGTACCCCATTGCACCGGGTCAACCGATGATTGTATCGGATGGTCAGCAGGTCAGTTTGGCGGAGCCGTTGACCGATGGTCCCCTGAATCCTCACGAAATTCTGGAAATCTTCTTTAAGTACCACCGTGAGACAAAAGGAGTGCATGATGCTTCGATGATCAGTCTGCGACAGGTTCAAACCTTCTTGGTGAACGAAGTTCAGTCTGTATATCAATCCCAGGGAATTGATATCTCGGATAAGCACATTGAAGTGATTGTGCGACAGATGACGTCCAAGGCCCGGGTGGAAGATGGTGGTGATACGACGATGTTACCTGGAGAACTGGTGGAAATTCGTCAGCTAGAGCAGGTGAATGAAGCCATGTCGATTACTGGTGGTGCTCCAGCAGAATATACTCCGGTGCTTTTGGGAATCACCAAAGCGTCCCTGAATACCGATAGCTTTATCTCGGCTGCAAGTTTCCAAGAAACCACTCGAGTGCTGACCGAAGCCGCCATTGAAGGTAAGTCTGACTGGTTGCGTGGTCTGAAGGAGAATGTCATTATTGGACGTTTGATTCCTGCGGGCACAGGCTTTAATGCCTACGAAGAACGCGCTACCCCTGAGATGGATCCTTCCTTTGATAAGGCGTTTTTGGCGGATGACATCGCCTTGCAGGATATGGTGCTGGATGATCGCACCGCCCGGGTTTACGATCGGGAGGGTGGGTTGAATATGTTTGCGGATGACATGATGGGGACCAAGGAACCAGACGACGATTTACTGGGAGCTACTGAGCTCCAAGAGCTGCCGTCTCCGTTTTTGGATGATAATGCCCTGATTGATGATCAGACTGCTGCGCCCTAAGGAAATGTCTGGGAGATTGCTGTCGGCTAATCGATTAATCAGAATCGGTTAATAAGAAAGGGGGCTGAGAATATTCTCAGCCCCCTTTCTGTTAGTTTGCTTGGGTGAGCTATGGGTTTGTCATGGGTTTAGGCGTCTAGGTTCAGTTCTGCGGCTTTAATAGTAACCGACTGAGTTTGGTCGCCACGGCGTAGGCTCAACCTTAGACGCTGACCGATTTTAGCTTGGTCAACGTAGGACTGCAGTTGATTGGCCGTGTTAAAGGGCTGGTCATCAATTTGGGTAATGACATCGCCCCGGCGCAATCCAGCGTTGGCAGCCGGAGTATCCGCCAAGACACGAATGACCAAGACACCATTGACTTCTGGGATCACCATGTTGGCATTGGGGTCGTCATTATTGCGCTTGGCCATCTCTGGGGTTAAATCGGCAATTTGAATGCCTAGGTAGGGATGGGCAATGTGTTCCCCACGGGCTAGCTGGCCTTGGATGGATTTTGCTTTATTGATGGGAATGGCGAATCCAATCCCCATGGCATCGGCCCGAATGGCGGTGTTGATACCAATCACTTCGCCCTGGCTATTGAGTAGGGGACCACCGGAATTACCAGGATTAATGGCGGCATCTGTCTGAATAAAATCAAGCCGTTTGTCGGGGATGCCCACCGTAGCGCTGGAACGCTTGAGGGTGCTGACAATACCGAGAGTGACTGTGTTGTCTAGGCCGAGGGGGTTGCCGACAGCGATGGCCCAATCACCAACAGAGATCGTGTCAGAGTCACCCAGGTCCGCGACGGGTAAGTCCTCTTGGGCTGCATCGATTTTGACGACGGCCAAGTCCGTGAGATCGTCGGCTCCTTCGACGGTGCCGTTAAAGTGGCGACCATCTTTGAGGGTGACGGTAACGCGCTCGGCCTGGTCTACGACGTGGGCGTTGGTGAGGATATAGCCATTACTGTCCACAATAAATCCGGAGCCCTGTCCACTGAGGCGTTCCTGTTGGGGGACACGCTGAAAGGTATCGGGGCCGAATAAGCCTCTAAACATGGGATCGTCGTAGAGGAGGTCGGGCACATTGCGGGTGATGGTGCGCTCGGTATCGATGCGGACCACGGCGTCCCCCACTCGCTGCACGGCGGCGGCGACAAAGCTCTCACTGGATAGGGAAGAGAGAGGAGTTGGCACCGAAGTTTCGGTCAGGGCAGCGACGGGTTGGATGCCAGACAGAAATAGCATGACTGCAGATAGGCAGGCAATCAGCCATCGACCTAACTGGCGGCTAAATGCGGTGGATAGTTCAAAAGGCTTCATAAGGTCATTCTCTGAGATACTAACGGCCCTAAAAAGACTCTGAAAAAGCCTGGGGCAAGACTTGTAGAGGGTATGGGCCAGTGACAAAAGTTGGTTCTATTGTGGCAGCTTCCTTGGTAATCGTGGGCAGTAGTTATGGGCGGAAAGCCGCCCTGGGAATAAATCATCCCCGCGTTTTGCTCCTTGCCTGCTACCGTGGGCAGCAGGTGATGTACGGACGCGATAGGTGGGGTTTATGGCGGGTAGATGGAATTGGCGGGTCTGGTTGCCCATGGTTGGGTTGAGTGCGATCGCACTCCATAGCTGCCAACCATTATCCACCGAACAATTTTCCCTCGAGCAACTGGTTGCCCCCAGCTATGAATCCCAGCTGGCGGACTATCTAGCCAATACGGGGGCCACCATGTATGGAGCCTACTGGTGTCCCCACTGCGCCAGACAAAAGCAGTTATTTAACCAGGCTGCCCAGCAGGTGCCCTATGTTGAATGTGATGCCCGTGGCGTCAATACCCAGGTGGATCTATGCCATGCGGTGGGCATCACTGCCTATCCCACCTGGGAGATCCGTGGAGAGTTTTATTTGGGCACCCAGCCCCTGAAAGAGTTAGCCATCCTATCCGGGTTTGAGCAGTCCCCTGCACCAGAGAGGATCGAAAATGACGCTTGGGGAGGGTTCAGCCCCGCTCCGTAAGACCGGCAGCCAAGGCCGCAACCAGACGCACAAATCAGACCTGGCTGGGGTGAGATGGCCAAACTGTTTTAGAATATAGTCAAGAAATTTAAACCATAGAACCTTCAACCATGAAGGTACATATAGGAGGATAAACGAGCACCATGGGTGGAGAAATTTTTTCGGTTGCAGTCACAATGTGCGTCATTGTCATGGTGGGTTTGGGCGTTGGTTTTTTGCTGCTCAAGCTCCAGGGCGCTGAAGAATAATTGCCCAGTTTCCACGGCTGGGTGCTCTCTGGGTCCTCTCTGAGTCCTCATCTTGATGGCCCCTTGTCCAATGGAGCCCCTTAGCTGACGAGTCCTTCAGATCAAGAGCCATCTGTTTTTTTTAAATTTTGACAAGAAAATGGCTGAGTCAGCAGGGTGTAGCTGACCCAGCCATTTTTTAATGGTCACCAGCGGTTTTCGAACGAAGCGACGTCTGTTAAGCTGAGTAAAGCATTAAGTTTTGTTTAGAGTCCAACATGAGCATATTGGTAGTTGGTGGAACTGGCACGCTGGGTCGTCAGATTGTACGGAATGCCTTGGATGAGGGGTTTGACGTTAAGTGTCTGGTGCGCAACTTCCAAAAAGCTGCATTTTTGCGGGAGTGGGGAGCAAAGTTAGTTCAAGCCAACATCTGTGGCCCCAAATCCTTGCCCCCTTGCTTTGAAGATGTCACCGCCGTCATTGACGCGGCCACATCCCGCCCCAAAGACTCCGCCTACGATGTGGACTGGGATGGCAAGTTGAACTTGATCAAAGCAGCCCTAGATGCCCAGGTGGAACGCTACGTTTTCATCTCGATTCTCAATTCTGAGAAATATCCCCACGTGCCCCTGATGGATATTAAGCGCTGCACGGAAAAGTTCTTAGAAGAGTCGGGCATTAACTATACGATTTTGAGACCCTGCGGTTTTTTACAAGGGTTAATCGGTCAGTACGCTATTCCAGTATTAGAGAAGCAGGCGATTTGGGTCATGGGCGAGGCTGCCCCCATCGCCTATATGAATACCCAGGACATTGCCCGCTTTGCGGTGCGGGCATTGCAGGTGCCTGAAACCAATAAGCGTTCTTTCCCCTTGGCAGGCACTCGGGCCTGGGGTGGGTATGAACTCGTCCGTCTCTGTGAGCGACTATCGGGGGAAGATGCCAAGGTTTCCACCATGTCCCTGGACTTACTGCGCGGTGTGCGTGGGTTTGCCAACTTTTTCCAATGGGGCTGGCAGTTTGCTGACCGCTTAGCCTTTGCAGAGGTGGGGGCAGGTAGTGACCCCCTGGATGCTGATATGAATGAGGTGTATAGCACGTTTGGATTGGACCCGTCTGAGACGACCACCGTGGAAGAGTATCTGGGTGAGTACTATAGCCGCATTCTGAAGAAACTGAAGGAAATGGACTTTGAAAGCGGTCGGGAAAGCAAGAAAAAGCTGCCATTTTAGGCGCTCTGATTGGGCCATGTGGGATAGGTCTGCATCAGGTTGCTCAGATGCGCCACACAATATGCCCTACACAATCGGATAGTCGGCGGTTTCGATGGGCAAAAACACGGTCCAAGTAACACCGTGGTTAGGTCGTTCACGGACAGTGAGCTTGGCCCCTAGGGCAGTGAACAGAGCCTTGGTGGTTTGCAGGTTAAGGCTCAGCCCCCCGGTGTCGGGTTGAAACATGAGCAGTTTACCCAAGGACTTGAGGGTGGGGCGGCGCTGGTCACAGGCGGAATTTGCCTCAGCCTGGAATTCTAGCTTGAGCTGATCGCCAGCGGCCATCACATGGAGCTGAATCTGGCCTTTGGCGGCCACGCTGTGGGTAAAAAGCTCCACCAGCCCCGTTAACACCTGCTGGAGCAGGGCCGGATCGCTGGCTACCATGGGCAGCATTTTAGGTAGGGTAACCTCCAGGGAAAGGTTGCGCCGGGTGGCCGCTTGCTCCCACTGGGGAATGGCGGCTTGAATAATTTCACTCAGGGCCGTGGCCGTTAGTAAGGAGCGGGGTCCTTTTTGGGTGGCAGCTTCTAGCTCCACCGCCTTAAAAATCAGGTTAAACCGATCAATTTGTTGGGTGCAGGCATTGTCAATCTGGTGCAGGCGCTGCTTCGCCTTATCTACCAGGTCTTTGCTGCGAATGAGGGAGCGGGTTAAGGTGCGAATGGTGGTGAGGGGGGTGCGAATTTCATGGGCCATGGCCTTGAGTAGCTCCGTGTCCAGCCCCTGGGATTCCTTAGAGGGAGAGCCGTTACTGGTGAGGCCGGCATGGGTCGGGGAGACGATGCGTTCGATGACCGGGCTGGGTTTAGGCGCAGGGAGGGAGGACAGCATCCAGCGGCTGAACTGACTGACAATGCGATAGTCGGGCTCAGTCGGGGCAAAGGTTTCCACTAGGGGGTCGAGGAAGTCTAGCTGCTTGCGGGTGGTGAGGAAAATCCGCGATCTCAACAACTGCCACACCTGATTAATCACCACCGGCGTAAACGAAAACTGAAAGCGCAGATCATCATCCGCATCGCGACCGAGCACCAGGACGACACTAAACCGCTCCGTCAGCAACAAACAAAAGCGCTCAGCCGCCAGAGGATCTCCATCCATCAACGGCAAAATCCGCGCCGCCGAGGTATCCACCGGAGGCCGATCATCAGCGGGCATCAATTGGGAAAAAGACTGAGCAATCTGGTCTAACGGCGGCGGCACAAACACCCAGTTAGATAATTGCATGGTCAGGTCCGGTGCATCGAGAATGGGAAACGGTCCACTCAAGAGCAAACCAGCAGGAGGTTGAGGCGAACGCTGGTGAGACCAAACTGATTTGCGTGATCGGCTAGGGGCTGGGGGACTGGGGGGCAACGTCTGCTGCAGAAGGTAACCCATGGATGAAATGGCACCTTGCCACTCCGCTTCAGCCCGCTCAGCTTGGTATTGACGCCGAGCTTGCCCCGCCACAGAGGAGGGAATTTCCCAATTGGTGGTGTCAGTCCCTAGCTCCCCTAGGGCCACCAAACTACTAATTGTGGGTAAAAAATGCTCCAATTGGCCCCTAGATGATGTCTGCGCCACCCGCCAATAGCATTGAATCACTAAAGACAGGTGGCATAGCTATTTAATATCTATCTAGAGACTACTGGTAAAAATCCCTTCCTGACTATGGGGTAGAACCGAACGTCTAGGTGAGGGAGCCGCTTTCGGTCCATCCAAACGCGCTTGAATGGGCCGAAAGCCAACTGAGAATTTAACCAAACCAAGTGGAAGGGATGAAAGCTTCGGGGGTCGTCACGACGGGGCGAGTGAGCACCTTTTGAATCCCTTGGTGGACTAACTGACGAATTTGGCGATGCTGCTCCGCTGAATAACAATTTCTCGGCAATTCTAAGGAGCATCCACTTTCGGCCACCGTCATATATCGAGCCGGTAAACGACTTAGCACAAATGTGGCTAACCGATCACGGGCGTCAGGACTCGTAAACGTTTCCCGATAAGCCTCGGAGGGAACAGCGGTCAGCACATCATCAATGATTTCGTTGACGACAGGCAGCGCGATATTAATCAGAGTGGTTGCCATAGTTTCGGATCTCCAAGGGATAAGTGTAATGAGTAAGACGAGTTTGCATTGAGCAGCATGAGGCGGTTTTCTAGCACCAAATACCGCTCGTTTTTAACCAACTTTTTTACTAGATAGGTAGTTAAAAAATAGGTTAAACAATGGGTACAAAAATAAGCCCTAAAGCCGCAGCCTAGGCCCATATTTTCATCGGACCTAAATCTGGGGATCACTCTCTAGGAGATGATCCCCACCTAAATCTAATGTTATTTTTTCCCAGGCTGAATCAAGAATCGAACATATTTAACAAAGACTAAATATTTGACTAAAAAACAAACCTGGATTTGTTAACAAATGAAAAATAACCGATATCAGTCGACATGTTTTTTTACCTTGCCATCGTTTTGTTGCAATCTGGACAGATAAGGTAGAACTATGCAGCTTCTAATTTGTCCCGGCTATCATGCCCCGGCCTTAACCGATGATTTTTTGCAATCCCTTTTAGCCCATCTCACCCCGGACCAAGCTCCCGATCAATTATGGGTATTGCCCCTTTGGGCCTACCCCCTGGGTCTACCCTGGTTATTCAACTCTGCCCAGTTGGATCGGCCCCTATCCATCATTGCGTTTAGTGCGGGAGTGGTGGCCGCCTATCCTTTACTGCTCGCCTGGCAAAGCCTCGGGGGCACGGGGCGACTAATTGCTATAGATGGCTGGGGAATGCCCTTGCCAGGGGATTTGGTCATTTATCGCATCAGCCACGACCATTGGACCCATCGCACCACCTACTGGCCGTCCCCGGCGGAAAGTAGGGGCTCCTTTTACTGTCAACCAGCGGTTCAGCATCTGGCCCTTTGGCAGCATCCCCACTTGAGCCAGGGGATGGGGGACCTGGGCACAGGGGTGGGGCCAATGACGGCGCTGGAGTTTATCTGTGGGGCGCTGGGGAAGACCTAGGGACTGATGCGGTGATGGACGGCAGCTGGGTTGGCTTTGTTATGGACTGTTGACGCAGGGCGATGGCCATGGGCAGCGGTGAGGTGGTTGAGGGGAATGTTTAAGCTATATTTTTCCCCTGACAGGCCATAGGTGCAGCCGCTCTCTGTCTGCCAACCATATCTGTTAACGGATCTGCCCCAGGATAAATGGCTAGCAACAGGCTAACGCCGGAAAACTCTTTTTCTATGAAGTTTGGCGAACCCCTGTAGGACGTGATTGTAAAATAAATAACCAAAGTGATAATGTCGCCGCATTTTCCATCACCGTATTCCCCCTCCTGACGCCTTTAATAAACATCATGACTTCGACGTCCGTACAGCCTTCCGTTAAAGCAAGCTTCAGCATTCAGCGAGTAAGCGGTGCTTACGCTCTACTTGATAGTCTCGTGCGTCATGGTGTACGCCATGTGTTTGGCTATCCAGGCGGGGCCATTTTGCCGGTCTACGACGAACTGTATAAGTTTGAACAGCGGGGCGACATTCAGCATATTTTGGTGCGCCATGAGCAGGCGGCGGCCCATGCGGCAGATGGCTATGCGCGGGCCACGGGACAGGTGGGTGTGTGTATTGCCACATCGGGACCAGGCGCGACTAATTTGGTGACGGGGATTGCCACCGCTCAGATGGATTCGGTGGCCATGGTGGCGATTACGGGCCAGGTGCCGCGCGGTGCCATTGGTAGCGATGCCTTCCAGGAGACGGATATTTTTGGCATTACGCTGCCGATTGTGAAGCATTCCTATGTGGTACGCGATCCACGTCAGATGGCGGAAATTGTGGCGGAGGCGTTTTACATTGCCCTGTCCGGTCGGCCAGGTCCGGTGTTGATCGATGTGCCCAAGGATGTGGGGTTAGAAGAGTTTGATTATGCTCCGGTAGAGCCGCGCTCCATTACGATTCCAGGTTATAAGCCGACGACAAAGGGGAATCCGCGTCAGATTCAGAATGCGATCGCACTGCTCCAAGCTGCCAAAAAGCCTCTGCTCTACGTCGGTGGTGGGGCAGTCATTTCCGGTGCCCATGCAGAAATCGCCCAGCTAGCGGAGCATTTCCAAATCCCGGTTACCAATACCCTGATGGGTAAGGGTGCATTCAATGAGCATAGCCCTCTAGCGGTCGGGATGCTGGGAATGCATGGTACCGCCTATGCCAACTTTGCCGTCAGCGAGTGTGATTTACTGGTGGCCATTGGGGCGCGCTTTGATGACCGGGTGGCCAGTAACTTAGAGAAATTTGCCCAACATGCCCAGGTGATCCACATTGATATTGACCCCGCTGAAGTGGGTAAATGCAAGGTACCGGATGTACCGATTGTGGGCGATGTGAAGACGGTTTTGACGGAGCTGCTATCCCGTCTGGGGCAACCGGCGGACCCAGCTCAAACCGGTGCTTGGCGTGCTCGCATTGACCAGTGGAAGGCCGACTATCCCCTCAAGATTCCGACTTATACCGATAAGCTCTCTCCCCAGCGGGTGATTGCAGAAGTGGGGCGTCAGGTTCCTGATGCGTTTTACACCACTGATGTGGGGCAGCACCAGATGTGGGCGGCCCAGTTTTTGAAAAATGGTCCCCGCAAGTGGATTTCTAGCGCGGGGCTTGGCACCATGGGCTATGGGATGCCTGCGGCGATGGGAGTGCAAATGGGTGTGGGTGACAACCCAGTAATTTGCATTAGTGGTGATGCTAGTTTCCAGATGAACTTGCAGGAGTTGGCGACGCTGGCTCAGTACAACATTAAGGTGAAGACAGTCATTGTGAATAATGGCTGGCAGGGGATGGTGCGCCAGTGGCAGCAGGGGTTCTATGGTGAGCGCTATGCGTCTTCGAATATGGAAGTGGGCATGCCTGACTTTGAGAAGCTGGCAGAGGCATTTGGGGTGAAGGGGATTTCGGTGAAGTCGGCTGATCAGTTAGAGCAGGCGATTGCGGACATGATGGCCCATGATGGTCCGGTATTGTTGGATGTGTGGGTGCGGCGGGATGAGAATTGTTATCCGATGGTGCCACCGGGGCATAACAATTCGCAGATGATTGGGTTGCCTGAGCCGGCGACTAAGCGGCCGGTGGAGGTGATTCATTGCAGTAACTGTGGGGCTGATAATAAGGCGAATCACAAGTTTTGTTCGGAATGTGGGACAAAGCTCTAGGGCTAGGGAAAGCAGCGGGGCATTGGGTTAGAAAAAGCTCTAGGGCTAGGGAAAGCAGCGGGGCATTGGGTTAGAAACCGATGGGTTTGTGCTTGTAGTATTACTGCAAGCACATGGGCCGTAAGCGGGTGCTTAAGTTAGATCGTCATGGTCAGCTGCGGTTAGATAACATTCTGGCCGGTAGGCAGCTGGCCCTATGGCCATGGGTATCGCCCCCATCGGGTCGTAAATCCCCGTTCTGGGGGAGTGGATGGGCAATCGGAGGCGGAAGCAGCCGAGCATTAGCTACTACTATCGGTGGAATTCACCCAGAGGTAGGGTGAGCGATTATATAAGCGCGAGTAAGCTGGCGCGGGTGGCAGGGCTGATTGAGGCGGAGCGGCCTGCGTTGGAAATTTTGCGGGTGGTAGTGGACGAAAAGCGAAAGGTTTCAGGAGTTTCAGCGGAATTACTCGGTAAATAATCCACAATCCTATCGGGAGAAGCTTCAACTAGACTTGATGATCTAAGCAACTGTGTGTGAATGGTGTGGGTATGGAGCTAAAAATTGAAAGCTGCTGAAGTATTGCGACTCTATTAAAGCCGGTGAGCGCGACTTCAAGGGGGTAAACCTGAGAGGTGAAAACTTTAAAGGCAAGAATCTCTCAGGGGCAGACTTTAGCGGAGCTGATATCCGTAGTACGAACTTCACCAATGCGAATTTGACTGAGGCTAACTTTACCCAGGCTAAAGCTGGATTGCAGAGGCGTTGGGCGATTGGGTTAGTTGTTGTCTCATTGCTACTAGCAGTCCTTTCAGGATTTTTCTCAGCATTTGCTGGGTATTGTGTTTCACTAATATTTTATGGGCGTAACCGGTCTCGCGCTCTAACTCAAGCAAACAGGGGCCAATCGACTGCACCGAGTAGGTTTCGGTGTGGATAAAGGCGTTCAGTTTCATGCTGAATGCGAAAATGAGTAAACGCTTGCCAG
>NZ_JAYGIG010000037.1:0-29277 GCF_034932105.1 Leptothoe sp. PORK10 BA2
CAATTTCAAACTAAAAGAAATTAACAGGATTATTTCTAGAATCTCAAACTATTTAACTGTCTAGGTTCTGCGCCCTCTCTGTCAGGGTTTCATCCCCTCCGTCTCGAGCGCTTTACTAATATAGCGGCTTGGTTGACCTTGGTCAACACTTTTTTTGAACTTTTCTTTTAAAATGTCGCAGCCTTTATTTTTCAAGGGCTGCGACATTTTTTTATGGGCTATTTATCGATATAGCCAGGATTTTTTGGGCATTTACATGAAGTTTGGGTTAGATCTTGCTGGAGATCCCTGATTAATCAATGGTGGGGATCAGACTGCCCATGGTCCCTCTGGCAAGCTTGGATGGTGGGCAATGGTTTAGCAGGCACGATAGCCTCCTATGTCTATATATAAGGAGTTGAGTAGCAAAGAAGAGTATGGACATCAATTGGATCAGCCTGGATGAAGACCTAAAACAGTGGTTACGGGAGGATATTGGGCGTGGCGATCAGACGACTTTAGGTTTAGGGAAGCGGGGGAAAAAGCTGGGTCAGGGATATTGGCTAGCTAAATCGGCGGGGGTCATTTGTGGATTGCCTGTTGCCCAGCGGGTATTTGAACTATTGGCTGATGGGGATAGGGGAACGGGGCATCAGATGCAATTCGAGCCTTGTGTTGGGAATGGTACGTGGGTAGAGGCAGGAACTACCATTGCTCGGATGGAGGGGTCCTTGGCCACATTACTTACGGGGGAGCGCGTTGCGCTCAATCTGGGTATGCGTCTGAGTGGTATTGCGACCGCTACTCGGCAATATGTCAATGAAATTGAGGATCTATCGGCACAGCTGGTGGATACGAGGAAAACCACGCCGGGCCTCCGAGTTTTAGAAAAGTATGCAACTCGGACGGGCGGTGCGCGCAATCATCGCATGGGTCTAGATGATGGAGTGATGATTAAGGACAACCACATTGCGGCGGCTGGGGGGATCGCTCAAGCCATTGGATGTGTTCGGTCTACGATGCCTTATCCATTGACCGTAGAAGTAGAAACGGAAAACTTGGCACAGGTGCAGGAAGCCCTGACCCACGGAGCCGACATTATTATGTTGGACAACATGGCTCCATCCGTAATGGAGGAAGCCGTAACCCTGATTCGTCAGCACAGTCCCCGAGTCAAGATTGAGGGGTCAGGTAATGTGACGCTCAAAACTATTCGTGAGATCGCACTCACAGGGGTAGATTACATTTCCAGCAGTGCAACCATCACCCGTTCACCGTGGTTGGACTTGAGCATGCGCATCAAGTCCTAAGCCTGGGGTCCACGATTTACAGTCCGTTTGCAACGGTTTGCAAACGGACAATTGTAAAATCCCAAAGCTTCAAGGGATTTAAATTTGAGGGGGTGCACAATCTAAACATGATGCAGAGACTATGAGATTGGAATCACCGTGAGCAATAGCCCTAGACAACCCGCCAAAATCCTGAAATTAGATATCTTAGACACCGACTATGCGGCCATGATCGCCGGAGAGCCGATCGCTCACGAACGGAAAGAACGATTGGAAGGCACTGATCCCCAAATGATCACCTATATTAGTCGCCAAATTTCAAGATATCGCTATGGTTGCCACAATCAGGAAGAGAGAGATGACGCACTCTATAACATTGGAGCCATGGTGGGATTGATGACTCCTTCTGATATGGAAGACGTGCATGATCGGTTACGACGCACGGGACATCTTTATTTAACTCAGGGAGAACGGCTACAAATTTTGAACTGGCTGCAGGATGAATTAGCCATCTCTTTTGAGCATAGGCCTGATCACCTGGATGCTCAGGCCTAGACAGGCATAATTAATAGATACGATGGTCATTCATAAATAAAAATTATACTTTTCATAAGGGTGGTTTATTTTAAAGCCCGTAACTGGGAGACTAGATAGGGAAGAGTTAATTCCACTTTAATAACCCTGAAAAATATGTCTGCTGCCATGTCTCCCCCGATTACTTATGATCAAACGCTCCCGACAATCTGTGGTTGGGAGTCGTCTATTCAGGCGGTTAGTCATGCTAAGCAACCGGTATTCCTGGAACGAAGCAATTTAGATTTTAGTCGCCTATCGGCGGGGTTTGCGATCGCACTCCACATGCACCAGCCCACCATTCCGGCGGGGTCAGAAGGTCAGCTGATCGGCCATTTGCAATATATGTTTGAGCACCACCACGAAGGTGACAACCATAATGCCGGACCTTTTGCCTACTGCTATGCCCGCCTGGGCGACTTTATCCCTGAGCTGGTGGAGCAAGGATGTAACCCACGGGTGATGTTGGACTACTCGGGCAATTTGCTCTGGGGTCTCAAGCAGATGGGCCGCGATGACATTCTCGCTAAACTCAAGGGAATTACCTGCGATGCTCGATATCAGCCCCATGTGGAATGGTTGGGGACATTTTGGGGCCATGCGGTGGCCGCTGCCACCCCCCTGCCCGATATCAAGCTTCATATTCGAGCTTGGCAGCACCAGTTTGTCAGCATTTTTGGCCTGGAAGCCCTGAAACGGGTGCGCGGATTTTCCCTGCCTGAAATGCAGCTCCCCAATCACCCCGATGCCCTCTATACATTGGTCAGCGCCCTCAAGGAAAGTGGCTACCAGTGGGTCATGGTGCAGGAGCATACGGTGGAAATGCTGACGGGGGAAGGCATTCAGCAACCTCATCTGCCCCACCGACTAGTGGCCCGTAACAGTCATGGTGAGGAAGTCTCCATCACCGCATTGATCAAAACCCAGGGGTCTGACACGAAACTGATTGGTCAGATGCAGCCATTCTATGAGGCCAAAACCCTAGGGCGGGTAACGCTGGGCAATGTATCCGTTCCTCCCCTCGTCAGCCAAATTTCTGATGGGGAAAACGGCGGTGTGATGATGAATGAATTTCCAGGGGCTTTCAAACGGGCCTGGCATGAAGCCCGCCATGAACAGAGCGTTAGCGGCATCAATGGGACCGAATATCTAGAACTGATCGGGGCAGCCGGGGTGGCCGACAGCGACTTCCCAGTGTGTCAGGCCACTGGTCAACATCACTTGTGGCAAGTCTTAGGGGAGGGTGATATTACTCCTGAGCGCATGGGGGATGCGATCGCAACCCTAGGCGAACAGCACATCACCTTTAGCGGTGGCTCCTGGACCAATGATCGGAGCTGGGTAGAGGGGTACGACAACGTGATTGGTCCCATGGAACGTCTCAGTGCTCGCTTTCATCAAGCGGTGAATCGGGTGCCCGTGGCGCAACAGTCCCATTTAGCCCTCAATGCCAATTACCGTCAGGCACTGCTTTATAACTTAGTGCTGCAAACCAGCTGTTTTCGATATTGGGGCCAAGGTCAATGGACTGACTATGCCCAGGCCATTTATCAGCGGGGCTGTGAGTTTATTGAGCGCGGCTTTGCCTAGACCTCCAAACCGTTCATCCGGCTGAGAAAGGTTTGCAAGCGCTCACATTGAGGATTAGTTAAAACCTCCCGTGGGTCGCCGGTTTCTTCTACCACGCCCTGGTTGAGAAACATGACCCGGCTGGCTACTTCCCTAGCAAACTGCATTTCATGGGTGACCACGGCCATGGTCATGCCATCCTCCGCCAGGGTGCGCATAACCTCCAGGACTTCCCCCACCAGCTCAGGATCTAGGGCGCTGGTGGGTTCATCAAACAGCAAAATATCAGGCTGCATACATAGAGACCGAGCAATCGCCACCCGCTGTTTTTGGCCACCGGAAAGTTGATCGGGATAGGATGTTGCCTTTTCTGCTAGACCCACCTTGGCCAAATAAAATCGCCCCCGTTCCTCCGCCTCCGCCTTAGAGAGTCGCAAGACTTTACAGGGAGAAAGGGTCAGGTTATCTAGCACAGTCATGTGGGGATAGAGGTTGAACTGCTGAAAGACCATCCCCACTCGGACCCTTAGTTGCTGTAGGGATTTAGCACTCAGGTTTGGCGTGGAGAGATCAATACCATTCACCACCAACTGACCACCGCTAACGGTTTCCAGTCGGTTAAAACAGCGCAGCAATGTACTTTTTCCACAGCCCGATGAGCCAATGATGGCGACCACTTCACCCCGCTGGATCTGACCATTAATGCCCTGCAGCACCGATAGATCACCGTAGTTTTTCCGTAGGTTAGCAAAGTAAATTGCGGCTTCTGTCACAGGGGCACCATGGTTAACATTTTAAAAAGCATACTAGCTCTCAAACTTCAATGGAGCTACATATAACACCGTTTTTTAATTCCTGGTAGATTAAACTACACGTCTAGAGCAAATCCAAAACTATGAAACGGTCACACTTTTTAAAGAATACATTTTTAAGTTTAGGAGCAACCCTGGTACTCGCAGCCTGCGGCGGTACTGAAGAAGCCACTACGCCCAGTAGTGATGCGGCAGCAGGTCCTTGGGTCGTGGGTACAGAGCCCGCTTTCCCTCCATTTGAGTCCCAAAATGACAGTGGCGAACTGATCGGCTTTGATATTGATTTGATGAAGGCCATTGGCGAGCAAGCTGGCATCGAGATCGAGTTTGAAAGTTTACCCTTTGATGGCCTGATTCCGGCCCTCCAGGCTGGCACCATTGAAGCTGCCATCAGCGGTATGACCATTACCGAAGAGCGGGCTGCAACCGTAGACTTTTCTCGGCCTTACTTCCGAGCCGGTTTGGCCATTGCGGTGGCTCAAGATGATAGTGAAACTACATCCTTAGAAACGTTAGAAGGCAAAAGAATTGCGGTCCAAATCGGGACAACCGGTGCGGAGCAGGCTGCGACCATCAAAGATGCGAAGGTCAGCACCTTTGATTCAGCTCCATTAGCACTACAAGAACTGGCCAATGGTAATGCAGATGCTGTAATTAATGATGCTCCGGCAACGTTGGATGCGATCTCAACCGGTAATATCCCAGGGGTCAAAGTCATCGGTGAGCTGCTTACCGAAGAGTTCTACGGCATCGCCATGCCCAAAGATTCTTCCAACCGAGAAATCTTGAATGCAGCCCTGGAGGAAATGATAGCAAACGGTACCTATGACACTATCTACGAAAAATGGTTTGGCACTGCCCCCGTTGGCACCCTACCTGAGACAGCGTTTTAGTAACCTCACCCAAGATTTCGAGCTGAGATCCAGTCCCACGATTAAGGATTGACGGTGGACGGTCATCCTATACCCGTCCACCGTTAATCCTCAGGTTGTTCTATGAGGGCCTATTGCCTTGGAATATATTATTAGCGCCCTCCCTTCTCTGCTGAAGGGTGCGGTCATCACCATACAACTCACAGCCCTTTCCCTTTTCTTTGGCTTTATTGGCGGCACCCTACTCGGTATGGCTAGACTCTCTACCCTGTGGCCCATCCGCTTAGCTACCCGGGCTTACATTGAGTTTTTTCGGGGCACCCCCCTGCTGGTACAGATTTTTTGGATCTACTTTGGCTTTCCCGCCCTATTTAAAAGTCTGGGCTTAGACTTTACCTTTGACCGCTGGACCGCTGGCGTTATGGCCCTAAGCCTTAACTCAGCCGCCTACATTGCAGAAATTGTCCGAGGCGGTATTAAATCCATTGAGCGGGGACAGTGGGAAGCCGCCTCATCCATGGGTCTGAACTCACTTCAAGCCATGCGCTACATTGTGCTACCCCAAGCACTACGCCGGATGATCCCCCCTCTGGGCAATGAGTTCACAACGTTGATCAAGGACACAAGCCTAGTCTCCGTTATTGGCCTAGAAGAACTTTTGCGCCGCGGCCAACTGACTGTAGCCACGAACTTTCGCGCATTTGAAATTTATACGGCGGTGGGAGTGGTCTATCTGTTGCTCAATATTTTCTTTGCCCAGGGATTTAGCTGGCTAGAACGCTGGGCTGACCCAACTCAAAAGGCAAAAAAGGAAGCTTAGTAACAATACAGGGTAAAAGCCTTGCCCGTTCTTGCGCCGCTTTAAAGATAACTATGGCAAAAAGCCGAAGATTACATGCGCCGCTTTAAAGATGACCATGGCAAAAGCCGAACGATTTTTGGGCCGCTTTAAAGACGACCATAGCAAAAACTCGTACGATTACGTGCGCCGCTTTGAGGAGCGATGTTTACTCCCTGGTGGTGTGCGGTGAGCACCAAAATATTTTTCACTGCGGTACCGTAACCAAACGCGCAACGGCTGGGGAATTTTCTCCTTCTGCACCTTTGTCAGTTGGCTATACAACTTTAAAGCCTGTTCCCGTTCCCGACGACAGGCCGCATTATTATGGGCATCCCACAGCTTCCTGGCTAGGCGAATACGGCGACAGGTTTCTTTGATTAAGGCATCGCCTTGGAGGGGTTGATCGGACATGGGCATTTCATGACCTGAATTGCATTTAAGGACCTAAATTTAGGCGACAGACTGTCACAGGGTGAATGGTCAATTTTAGCTAAGGGTGGCATCCTCATATAGTAAGCATCCTAATGCTTGCGTGTCATATTGGCGGGATTACGGAACACTGCCACAAGATACGCTTTGGCATCACCAATGTGACCACCCATATATAGATGCACACAGATGCACAATCATGGTTTTGGGGCCTGCGACTGCCCGACGGATACGTCGCCACAGAAACTGAGGGTATTGGCCATTGCCCTGGTCATGGTAGCTGGGTTTTCTATATTAGAGCTGAAGGTCAGCCACCATAGCCACAGTTTATCCCTGGTGGCGGATGCGGGGCATATGATTGCGGATGTGTTTGCGATCGCAATGTCCCTCCTCGCTGCCTGGATCGCCCAATGGCCCACCTCACCCCAAGCCCCCTTTGGCTATAGACGGATAGAAATTTTAGCCGCTTTAGTCAACGGCATCGGCCTACTGACCCTAGCTGTCTGGATCGGCCAAGAAGCCATCAGCCAGATCCAGGCCCCCCCAGAAGAAATTTTGACTACCCCCATGGCGTTAACGGCCCTAGCCGGGTTAGGAGTACATGGCATTAATGCTGTTCTGCTCCATCAGCATACCGATAACGACTTGAATCTGCGCGGTGCTTTTCTCCATACCCTAGCGGATGCCTTGAGCTGCTTAGGCGTGCTGTTTGTAGCGGCGGCGGTGCATTGGCTGGGGTGGCAGTGGACCGATGGGGGAGTGAGTGTTGCGATCGCACTACTCATTTTCACCGGAGCCATCCCGCTCATTCGCCAAAGCTTGAGCATTTTGCTAGAACAAACACCCACCAGTATCAATCCCGAAGATATCAAACAACATCTACTCACATTTGGCGATATCACCCAAGTCAATCAGCTGAGAATTTGGACCATTGCCCCCGGACAAATTCACCTAAACGCAAATCTCACAGTCACCGGCAGTCCAAACCGTCGTGATCTGCTACTCCACCGCCTGCAAACGTCACTCCACAATGACTTTGACATTAGCGAATCCACTATCCAAATGAGAGCCGAACCAGCAGTTGTCCTATCAACCCTGCCCAATACTAAAATACGAGAGCTAATTGAGACCGGTAGTACCGGTCTCAATAGCGTTGTCCCCGTCGAAACTGAACCGAATGCAAGTCGCCTCTTGGAACGTTAACTCTGTACGCTCTCGACTGAGCCATGTCACCGACTGGCTCCAGGCAAATCCAGATGTGGATGTACTGTGTCTCCAAGAAACCAAGGTCGTCGATGACGACTTTCCTAAAGCCCCCTTTGAAGAACTGGACTACCACATCTATACCTATGGTCAAAAAGCCTATAACGGCGTGGCATTGATCAGCAAAGCCCCGTTAGAAGAGGTGCGGATGGGATTTGGAGCCATCCTCGATGAGGACACCGTTGGCAACCTAGACGATCAAAAGCGGGTTATCAGCGGCGTACTGAATGGCGTGCGCATTCTCAATCTATACGTACCCAATGGCTCATCTATTGGCAGTGAAAAGTATGACTACAAACTACGCTGGCTGACACTGCTCAAGCAGTATCTGATTCAGACCCTGAAAGAAACCACCCAGCTCAACGTCTGTGGTGACTTTAATATCGCCCTAGAGAACAAAGATATTTACACCGACGACAAGCGAGACACACACATCATGTCCTCCCCCAAGGAACGGGAAACATTAACCGATATTTTGACCATAGGTCTGGCGGACGCGTTTCGGAAGTTCACCGATGAAGGCGGTCACTTTAGCTGGTGGGATTACCGGACCGCTTCCTTCCGGCGCAATATGGGGTGGCGAATTGATCACCACTACCTGTCCCCAGCACTCTATGAACAAGCCAAACGCTGCTGGATTGATATCGAACCCCGCAAGCTAGAAAAACCCAGCGACCATACCCCCGTCATCGTTGAATATTGAGCCCTAACATACGGGTAATCAATGGAACGAAGTACCCTGAAGACACGTCAAGAATTACAAGATAATCTTTTGATCAGGATATACCCCATCCTCTTAGGAACGTCCTGCTCAATAGAAAACTGCATAGCCCCCTCTGCAGAAAGGTTCGAGCATCTACGCAGTTTTTTTGTTATCTGTGAATACTTTTTTAGCTGGCCAAGATTACCCAATCATCGATCCACCCGAGCTGGAAACAGCCCTACATTTCCTCGGAGTTTTTACCAACTTAGAAGAGGAATTCAATCGAATTGATTTGGTTAATACAGGTTTGTTCGATTTAGACCATCCTGAAACGGCCCAGCAACTGGACCTACCTGGTGCCATCAGAGCCATTAAAAGCAAAAGCCAGCTCGCCAAAAACGTTCTACGTTGGGTAGATGATCATCGATATAGCCTCAACAGCGAAGAACTGATGTCTAAAGCACCCGTCAAGCTTTAAATGTCAGGCAGCACCCTAGCCAATAGACCAGTGTCATTTGGTAAATTTGCACACGCTTGGACCCGCCTGTTCAATCAGGCCGTAAATGAGGCCGGATGTGGAATGGTCCACGCCACAATTTCCCTGATGATCAACCACAATGACGCCCCCCAGGCCATTCACTTTCTTCACTAGATACTCAATACCAGCCGTGGCGGCTCCCGCAGCATCTTTGCCTTGAAAGTAGACAAAATTCGAGATCATTTTGCAGAGGACCGTCCGCTGAAATTGCTCCCCATACCCTGTGGCTGACACAGCACAGGTTTCATTATCGGCCAATACTCCTGCCCCAATAATGGGGCTATCACCCACCCGTCCCCAACGCTTATTGACAATGCCGCCAGTGGAAGTAGCCGCAGCCAGATTACCTGCACTATCCCAGGCCACAGCACCAACAGTGCCCAATTTATTAGGGGGAGCATCCTCATGATCTAGCATCATCCCACCGAGTTTCTGAGCTTCGCGCCACTGCCGGACTCGATGCTCAACCAAAAAGTAATCATCTGGCATCTGCTGCATACCACACAGTTTTGCAAACTCCTGGGCTCCCTTACCTATCAGCATGACATGCTCACTCCGCTCCAGCACTTGCCGAGCCAACTTGATGGGATTCTTGATCGTGGTTACCCCAGCTATGGACCCTGCATTCAGGGTGGCACCATCCATAATGGCGGCATCCATCTCCACTTCACCATGCTCGTTCAGCACAGACCCCCGCCCAGCATTGTAGAGGGGATCATCCTCTAGCTCCGCCGCACAATATTCAACAGCATCCAGCGCCGTGCCGCCAGTGGCTAAGATATGACGCCCTCCCTCCAAAATACGGCGTACACTATCCATAATTTCGGATCCATATCCCTCTCGTTTGAGATGTTCCCAGGAGCCCGCGCCCCCATGGATAATAAGAGAGAAATTTTCCTGCATATTGCTCATTAAAGGCTACGAATCTGGGGGTTTACATTACCACATTCGTACTTTAACCAAGTGCCTTTTAGATTGCTATGAACTGACTAAAATTAAATTCTTATACATCACAAGCCCCAAAACCCACCTCCACTTCGACATCACCCTTAGCCTCTATCAACCCTTTGCCACCCATTCAAACATCGAGTTTTTCCATGCCCCGGTGGCTAGTATTGACCAGTCAAACCCGTTCAAAGCTGTTCCTATCTTTGGCGATTTAAGTACTGATGACTTTATGAGCCTAGATGAACAACTCTTGGAGGTGATAGAGCCATCCGAGTGAGATCTCGTTTTTTACCGAGCCGATGAGCCCGTCCCCCTGGAGTTCTTTCAAAATCTCAGTCATCTAGAAACCACCGTTCGCTCTGTCAATCGTCCGTCCCAATTTTTTTATACAAGGAGTAAAGACTTTTCAGAAGAGTATGGACAAGAGTATTTACCAACCCATATTTTCTCGTCTTCCTATGGAGAGATAGAAGACTTTTTTCACCAATTTAATCCTATCGTTGCAAAGATGAATGTCAGTTTCCTGATGGGCAACGATGGAGAATGGGCTTTAAGTGAAGTGAAGGCGGACAATATCGGTGGCGCGGACAATATCGGTGGCTATGACTGGCTCGAAGAGGTAACCGGAGCCCCCACCATGAAACGATTAATGCAGTGGTTGATCAATTTTGTCGCCCAAGGGGCCGATAAATAATCCGCTCCAGAATCCGTCGCTTGCTGCCGGGGTCGATCCCAATCAAACGCACATAGTCTTGGGTATGGTCGGCTAAACACTGCCCCAAGGATTGCAATACCTGAGGCTCACTCCCCCCCTGAATCACCGGACAACTCCGCCAAGAATTTGTGCGAAATCGACGTTGATCGACATATTCCATACCCACCCCATAGCCCTGGGCCATCAGATTGCGCACATCCTGCTGCACCTCCTCGGGTAACGGGCTCTCTAGGGCGATCGGCGGTGGAGTCACCTTTGATGTCGCTACCTCCCCTGGGTTAGAGACAGCTGGCGATGAACGCATCACCGATAAAGCATGTCTATGCCGGTAAGGAAGATAGTCGTTATCATTTAAGTAGGCCTGAGGCGCAAACTGGGGTGGGTATGCAGCCTGAGTTGGTGGCACAGCCTGGGTTTGATTCAACGCTTGGTTATATTCTTTGACCAACCCCATCTCCTGTAACCGGCGTTGTTCCATCACCATGTTGGTACCCACTTCAATCAAATGGTCAGTCCGAAAATTAGGCTGTTTGAAGCTAGGGGGCGTTTTGGTATTGACCACATTTCGGGATACATTTTCCACCCCCACCCGGTGAATAAAATCAATGATTTGCTCGTCATAAATTTTAGACCGCAGCGCCCCATAGAAATCAATCGCCTGGTTTTCAAAGGTATCCACCAGGGTCTCAATATCCTTAGAACCAAGACCATCAGGGGCAAAAATCCCCCCCACAATACCTAGGCGATCGTCGCGATCTGGCTCCCAATAAAATTTTTGCATCCGGCCATCCCGCACCAAGGGAGCATAGAGGGTGGCAAAGTCATTCCCCGTGACCACAATGGGAATACGGGCTAGGGGAGTGTCGTCATAGCTCCCTGGCAGCTGGACATTGGTAGGATTGTCCGCAATGTTCATCAGGGTATTGTTCACCAGCTGGGTATTCACCGTGTACTGGGTCATGCCATCAAAGCGACCGGCACCGGCATCCAGATCGTTGATCATCAACACCGCCATTTCACCCCGAACTTTTACCAGCTCGGCAGCTTCTCGATAGCGCAGGCGGATCAGGCGGGCCGGGTCGCCCGCATCGGGGCTTTCTAGTTCCCCACCGGAGATATGCACTACATTGACCCCCATGCGCTCATATATCAGCTCACACTGGAAGGTTTTCCCCTCACCCTTGCGGCCGTGGACACCAAAAATTAACGGCATCCGCACCTGGGGCAGATCCAAAAAGTTTTTGGTGATGTGAACGGCCAGCTGGTTTAGAAATCGAGGAGAGATGTAGTAGGACACAGGAAACCCAGAATGGTGACGGAGAACTATGGCCTATAGACCTGGTTCTCATTATCTTGCCTATGGGGATCTCCTGTATAGCGAAAGATCGCCACCGACAAAACCAAACCTCACCCTGGAATTCCAGGATGAGGTTGAGCAGACTTAGGGGCAGGTCCTTGTGGGCAGGACATGGGAGGGCAGCATCAAGGAGGGAAACATCCTACAGTTGCTGCCAAGAATTGAGGGCTCAGGGGACTAGGCACGAGACTTTTGGGGCATGCGCTTCACTTTCTTAGCCAGGCCTAGGCGCTCCAGTAGCTGAATCGTATACCAAGTGACATCGATTTCCCACCATTTCAAACCAGTCTGGGCCGAACGGGGATAGGTGTGGTGATTGTTGTGCCAGCCCTCGCCATAGGTTACGAGGGAAACCCACCAAAGATTCCGGGCATTGTCATCAGCCTCAAAGGTGCGATAGCCCCAAGTGTGGGTGGCGGAGTTCACCAACCAAGTGGCATGCCACAACAGCACGGCGCGGACAAAAATACCGTAGATCACAAAGGACCAACCACCGAGGGCATAGAGCAGAACTGCAAGTGGCACTTGAAGCAGCAGAAAATTATTGTTGAGGAAACGGTAGAACGTCTGACGCATGAGGTCAGGCGCATATTTTCCATACTGCTGTTGATCAAAGTTGGCTCGACTAGGGTACAGGATCCACTTCATGTGGCTCCACCAAAAGCCTTTCTTAGCGGAATAGGGATCGGCATCCACATCTTCGGTGAAGGCATGGTGCTTACGGTGACCAGCCACCCAGAAGATCGGACCGCCTTCCATGGCAAGGGTGCCGCAAATGGCAATGATGTATTCTAGCCAGCGAGGGACTTGGAAACTGCGATGACTCAACAGACGGTGAAAGCCCAGGCAAATGCCAATGCCGCCACAGATCCAGTGCAACAGGATTGCCACACCTAGAGCTGACCAGGAAAAGAACCAAGGGGCTAACAGAGCCAACCCATGAAATACGGCGAAAAAGCCGAGGGAAACCCAATCTAAGGCGGGATTTTCGGCCTTAAACCGGAAATTGGCGCGGGCCTGTCGAGAAGTCAGTTGTGCAGTCATAAGATCCTGGCAAAGAGCCGTACTAGAAAGAGGAATAACCAAAAGATTAAGTCTGGAAGCCTTGGCAAACCTGATAAGCTATGGCTATTATTTTTGCAAGTCTTACTTGCATTACATCCAATAATAGCAAGCCTGTTTTAAATTCGCAAGTATCACTTGCATTTTATTCGTCATCCTATGTCTACGACCCGTCAGCGGCTTACGGAAGCAGCCTTGGAACTCTTTTTATCTCAAGGGATAAGCCACACCACCACCCGTCAAATTGCCAATATGGCGGAGGTAAATGAAGCCACCCTATTCCGGAATTTTGGGAATAAATATGGGCTTTTATTGGCAACGTTGCAAGAGACACCTGCATTTATTCCGGCTACAGCGCCTCTGTATGGGGAGTCGGTGCCGGAATCTTTGCGGGCCTATGCCAGTGATTATTTATCTTTGTTGGAACAGCATCCTAATTTTGTGCGCTCCCTGATTGGGGAGGCGGATCAGTATCCTCCGGAGCATCTGCAGGCATTGCATCTGCGGCTGAGTGAGATCCGCCAAACCATGGCGCAGTACTTGGAGCGGTTACTGGGCCATAGTTTCCTCTCTGGAGCACAGGGGGCGAATGTGCTAGCGGCCCTCTTGGTAGGCTACGTCGTACTGGAAACGACCACTGGCGAATCTTTGTGGGAAAGTCGCGACAGTTTTTTGGATGTTTTGGTGAGGGTACTGACAACGTCGGAGGCTACTCCCCCTGGTGAACTCGCTGGTGAACCGGCAGGGGCGGCAGCGATACCACTGGTGGTGGACTTACCCGCCAGCTGGGTCCATGCCATGCTCAAACAGGCGCGGCAGATGGGTCATCAGGACCATGCCCTGGGTCTGGTTTTATTTGGGGCGGGGCTGCTGCCAGAGGAAATTATTCGCCTAGAGCGATCGCACCACGTGTGCGATAAGACTCACCATATTTTGCGGATCGTCGCGCCGCCGCGACAGGTGCCGGTAAATCAGTGGATTTTAGGTAAGCACTATGGTTCCTATACGAATAATCCGTTGACCAAGTGGCTCAAAAATCGTCGGGATCATGAGCACGCACTGTTTATTAATGACACTGGCGCACCCATGACCCTCGACGATATCCAACACCATTGGGACCAGTGGTGGCAGAACATGGAGATAGATGTGGGGACCGAGCCGCCTAAACCGATTCAGGCGCGGCAAACTTGGTGTGTCGAGATGCTGATGCGGGGCATGGACTTAGATAACCTGAGCATTTTGACCGGCTGCGACATAGCCACCCTGGAACCCTATGCCCATCGTGCCCGGGAGAACAGTGCGATCGCAGCCGCCACCCAGCTAGATCGCAAAATCTCCCCGTCCTAACCTCCATCCCCCCAGAACCCTAGTCTGGAAAAACTTCACCACGTACCATGAGCCTTACCCCATCTAAAATCACATCACCCCATACCTCATATCTATGACATCTATTTATGATTGCGTTGTGGTCGGCGGCGGTCCAGCTGGAGCCACAGCAGCCTACCATCTAGCCAAAAATGGTCATTCTGTACTGATCTTAGAAAAAAATCAGCTACCCCGTTATAAACCCTGTGGCGGCGGCGTTTGCCCCAAGGTCGCCGAATGGTTTGACTATGACTTTGAACCGGTCATTTCCCAGAAAGTCACCCAGGTGCGCTACACCTACAACCTGGAAGACGAAGTGATTGCTGAACTGTCTGAACCGATCTGGATGGTTCGGCGCGATGAATTTGACCACTACATGGTGCAGCAGGCCCAAAAGCAAGGGGCCGTTTTACAAGCGGGAACTAAGGCCACAGGCATTGAATTTAAGGACCATTGCTGGCACATCAGCACATCAGCAGAGCCCGTGGTAGGTCGCTATCTGATCGCCGCCGATGGAGCTAAAGGGCCGCTGGCTAAATGGCTGGGATTTAAACAGCGTAAAACCGTCATGGCTGGCGCCATTGAAACGGAGCCCAGACTAACAGTACAGGATGGCCACATTGTCCACTTTGAATTTGGCCTAATGAAAAATGGCTATGTTTGGAATTTTCCTAAAGCGGACGGTTACTCCCTAGGGAGTGGTGCTTTTATCTCCGCCAAACGAAAATCCAGGGACTTAGTACAACCCTTGGCAGACTACTCCAAACAGTTTGGGGTAGACATTGAGCACGAAGACAAGCACGGCCATCCGATTTTTCTGTGGAATGGTGATCAGCCCCTCCACACCACCCAAGCCGTCCTGGCTGGCGAAGCAGCCTGTGTGGTAGACCCCTTTACGGCGGAAGGAATTCGACCTTCCATTTTGAGCGGACTGAAGGCCTCTGATGCGGTTCATGGGGCCTTAGCTGGGGATGAAAATGCCCTCGCCCAGTATAGTCAAACCATGATTCAGGAATGGGGAAATGAGATGCGCTGGGCGGCTCGATTGGCCAAGGCGTTTTATTTCGCACCTAAAGTTGGCTATCGAGTCGGGGTCAAGCACCCTCGAGGGACCCAAATTATGGGGGATGTTTTTCTCGGCAAACTGAGCTATTCGGAGGTGGTAACGCGGGGGTTAAAACGGATGAGTGCTGGCTTACTCTCAGCCTAGAAAGCAACACCCCCAAAATTTTAAGCCGTACCACGATTGCGATTTCACCGGGTCCGTGTTACCACATAAGCTTAGGTCTGCGTTATATTGGTCGCAAGCGAAAAGCCTCTGCTCATAGGCAAGCTTGAACTGCTTTGATGATTGCAATACTTTTAATTGTGTTTTGCCGACAGGCTCGGTTGAGCTGTGGTTGCTAGGTTTCCTACTTTACCGCTGCAGGATGCTGGTCCCCCTACACCAGCGTCCGCTCCTGATTGGATGTCTCCACCGATACCTTGGCAGTCCCAGCAATCGGCTCCGCAACAGACCATTGACGACAGCACACTCTTCACATTTTTGCGCTGCCAGCGTCGGGCCTACCTCGATACCTACGGCAATGCTGAGCTACAGGCCACCCCCAGCGACTATTTAGTCAAGTTAAAAGGGGATAGTGCGGTCCATCGCAAAACCGTGTTGGCAGAATTCCAGCCAATCAGTAACCCTAACCGCCACCGGAACGATGTGGCAGCCTCTACCCAGGCAACCTATGCCCTGATGCAGCAAGGGGTAGACCATATTTGCCGGGGCACCGTAGCAGCGGTAAAGGAGGACGGCACCATCGGCTATGTGAGCCAGCCCGATCTTTGGATTAAGCAGCCGGGCGCGTCGTGGCTTGGCAACTGGCATTACGTCCCCCTAGACATCAAGCTGGGTAAAAAACCGAAGCAGGAGTATCAGCTCACAGCAGCGTTCCATGCCTATGTGCTGGCCGCTTGGCAGGGTGTGATTCCCGTAACCGCCCATCTGCGCCTACGGGAGCGGCCCTATGTAATTGATATGGAAAAGCAGTGGCCTATCTTACTGGAGCTGCTGGACAACTGCGAAACAGTACTAACGGCGGAAAAAACCCCCGATGTTTTTATTAGCCGTAGCCGCTGTGACATGTGTGTGTGGCTCAACCACTGCTACGAGGTAGCCCAAGAGCAAAACCACCTGTCCTTACTGCCTGGGGTCACCCTAAACCGTTACCGCCACTTGGATAAGCTGGGTCTGACCACCGTGGAAACCCTAGCCCGCAATCAGCCTGCAACGTTAGCCCAGGCGTCGGGGTTTGAGCTAAAAGTAGCGGAAAAGCTGGTGCACCAGGCCCAGGCAAAAATGTCTGGGGTTGCGATCGCGCGCACCGATAGTAACAATAACTTCACCCTCTCGCCCCAGGAACTCCCCAGCGCCCCCATCGAACTCTATTTCGACATCGAGGCAGCCCCCGATCAAGACTTGATCTATCTCCACGGCATTTTGGTCGTCAATAACCAAACCCAGGCCGAAACCTTTATTCCCTTAGTGGCTCGAGAGCCAGAAAGTGAAGTCACGGCCTGGAATCAGTTTCAACATGTGGTCGCCCACTATCCAGACTCACCGATCTATCATTTTTGTCCCTACGAAGCTCAAACCGTCAGACGCCTAGCCGAGCGCTACGGCTCCATCATCGACATTGATGAACTTCTGGGCCGCTTTGTCGATATCCATAAACGCATTGTGGATACCGTCACCCTACCCATCGAAAGCTATGCCCTAAAGCACATTGCCCGATGGATTGGGTTTGAATGGCGCGATAGCAGTGCCAACGGAGCACAGTCGATTTGTTGGTATGACAACTGGCTAGAAAGTCAGGATGAACAGTATCTCAACGATATTCTGAAGTACAACGAAGATGATTGCCGCGCTACGTTTTGGGTAAAACGCTGGCTGGCTAACTTTGCAGCTCCCCTTTGGGAGAATGACGCTGAAGCTGGGTAAGCTCTATTGTTAACATCCTCTAGAGAACTCGCGATTCTCTAAAAAAAATCAGGAAAACCGTTTGACAAAGGTTCCATTCCTGAGCAGAATAGAGATCGCCCTTGAGGGCCTGTAGTTCAATTGGTTAGAGCACCGCCCTGTCACGGCGGAAGTTGCGGGTTCGAATCCCGTCAGGCCCGTTTTAAGTTTTGAATCACTCCACGAACCCGCAACTTTGTCCGCTTCGCTGACGTTGAGGGTAGTCACATTCGTGACGGCACGCCTACGAATCCCGTCAGGCCCGTTTTAAGTTTTGGATCACTCCACGAACCCGCAACTTTGTCCGCTTCGCTGACGTTGAGGGTAGTCACATCCGTGACGCCATGCCTACGAATCCCGTCAGGCCCGTTTTAAGTTTTGAATCACTCCACGAACCCACAGCTTTGTCCGCTTCGCTGATGTTGAGGTTAGTCACATGCGTGATGGCATGCCTACGAATCCCGTCAGGCCCGTTTTAAGTTTTGAATCACTCCACGAACCCGCAACTTTGTCCGCTTCGCTGACGTTGAGGGTAGTCACATCCGTGACGGCACGCCTACGAATCCCGTCAGGCCCGTTTTAAGTTTTGGATCACTCCACGAACCCGCAACTTTGTCCGCTTCGCTGACGTTGAGGGTAGTCACATTCGTGACGCCATGCCTACGAATCCCGTCAGGCCCGTTTTAAGTTTTGGATCACTCCACGAACCCGCAACTTTGTCCGCTTCGCTGATGTTGAGGTTAGTCACATGCGTGATGGCATGCCTACGAATCCCGGCAGGCCCTCGTTAAACTCCCTTCCCTACATGATTACGAGTAAGACGCTGAGGCCAATCAGCATAGCCACTAATAACCAGCCAGAATGTTTCCGCCACCAAGGAATCGTATAAATCTCGGCAGCCCTTAGGGGACGTTGCTGTGCTGCCTGGACATCTTGGTAGAGGGTGCAGGTAGTCGCTAAGGGACGCTGGGGAAAGGTGCAGGTATCGTCTTGATGGTAGCTACAGCTATCACAAAGATAGGTATCGCCCTGGGCACGATGGAGCTCAATCCCTGGATGTCCGTGGGCTTTGAGTTCTAGACCACAGTTAGCACAGGTAACTGCAGTAGCCGATATGGACTGGTGGCACCGAGGACAGCTGGGCATGTTCGTTTAGAATCGCGACTGATATATCAACCTGTATCAACCTGGTCCACCCTAAGCCCCTCGCACATTTATCGGCTCGGCACGTTAAATTCCTTGGATTCGAGGAAGTCATAATCAAATCCTAGGGTGGCATCGAAACGCTGATTAATTTGATCTAGCTCCGCTTCAGGAATGGATTTCCATTGCTCACGGGTGGCCCAAGTGATGACCAAAATGACTTCATCGTCATGGTTGGGGTCAAGCCAGGTGGTTTTGTCTAGAAACCCAGGATATGTCTTGAGGGCCGCTGTCCAAATTTCGTCGTCGATCTCTAGATAACGGTCACGCTGGGTAGGGTCTACCCTAAATTTTAGCCATTCAATCACCATGGCAGGCTGGGAAGGATTAAGGGTTGCTGCGGCACTTACGGGACTGCTGGTCCAGAAGAAGACCAGACAGAGGAGGGCCAGACAGAAAGCAACCATCCCCCACAGAAGTCTTTGCCTCATACGGTTAACCGCCCGTCGATTACGTCAATAGTTTGCCAGAATAATTTCATATAAACCGAATTCATCTCTAGAATCCTAGCTTTTGTCGAGGAAGCCTGAAGGTTTTTATGGGAATTTGGTTCAGTCGTCTCGCAATTCAACCCTCAGAGCAAGTTATGGACTCATCCAATTTATTCCGGCAGCTTTTAATGTTGGGCATTGGCACCACCTCCCTGGTGGCGGAGCAGCTGCGACAGGTGAGCGAAGATTGGGTGAAAGATGGCAAGCTAAATCCTGAACAGGCTAAGGGGTTTGTTGATGACTTTATGGCACAGTTCAACATCGATCAGGCGACCATTGACGAGCAGCTACAGCGGCAAATTCGCAACATCATGCAAGACTTGGGCGTCCCCAGGCAGGCGGAAATGGACGAATTACGGGGTCGCTTGGACCGTTTAGAACGCCAGCTGCGGGATCTAGAAAATAAACAGTGGCGCTGAACTGTTGGGTAGCACTAGCCCAGCATCAGCAACGATCGAGTAAATGGCTAGATCGACCGTAAATCTGACCTGTATCTAGGCTAGTTTTTACGAATCGTAACGTACAATTTGGATGCAGGTTGCGAGCTGATGCATCAGCGCTTGCGCTATTGCACTGGGAGATAGAATCGTGAAAGAAGTTTTTATTAGTCTGGGGGTTTTCACCATTTGCTGTGTCGTGGCACTGACCACTCAGCTTAGGGGCAGTGAAGCTGTCGCAAGCAATTTGACCACAGATATGATGAATCCAACCGCAACTGTTCAATCTACGCTATTGGCTCAGACAGCGTCTGACCTACTACCCAAGGACACTACTGACGAGGCACCGACTACCGACATGGACGAAAACATGACCACCACGGACAGTGGCCTCTCCTATGAAGACCTAGAGGTGGGGACTGGAGCCTTGCCCACCCAAGGCCAGACGGTTACTGTGCATTACACAGGTACTCTGGAAAATGGAGAGAAGTTTGATAGTAGTCGCGATCGCAACCGTCCCTTTTCCTTTACCATCGGCGTCGGCCAGGTGATTAAAGGCTGGGATGAAGGCGTTTCCACCATGCGTGTGGGCGGTCGGCGTAAGCTGGTTATTCCTCCTGACCTGGGCTACGGTGCTCGGGGTGCAGGCGGCGTCATTCCCCCCAACTCCACCCTCATCTTTGACGTGGAACTGATTCGGATCGGCGGTTAACCCCTGCATTAAGCCCATTAAATCCATTGCAAGCGTTACGTTCCATAGGAACGTAACGCTTTTTGCGTTGCAACAGCCTCTCCCTCTATTACTGGCCGCCGCATAGTTTTATGAACTTCACCGTATAGTTATATGGGCATCACCATAGATTCAACAACGTAGACATTACTAGCTATGAGATTGATAGTTCAGCTTGTTGGTTTAAGTCTGATGCTGCTGGGAATTTATTTTCTAGGGCGGAATATATTCTTTACCACTAACGTTAGCCCTTACTTTTGGCGCGGGATTGCTGCCGATGCCTCCATCTTTTTACTATGTGCGGGCACTTGCCTCCTAGTGTTTATGCCTCTTGGCGACATGAAGCAGCTAGGATGGATTTTCGTTGCTGGTGGGATTCTCTGCATTTTCATCAGCAGTCGCGCTATTTTGAACCCCACTAGCCTTTGGCAGTTTTTTGTTGCCACCGGATCAATGGCTTTTGGGTATCGGCTTTTTGCTACTGGACGCTAGTAAACTCCCAAAAAGTACTAGTTTGGCCCTGGCTTTGGCTGGGGTTTAGTTTGGGTTTATGTCGGTCAGACGTCTCCCATATCTCTATTTTTCAATCACTTCAAACCCTTCATTTTTTAAAATCGCCATCATTTTGTCCGACTGTAAAATTTCGGTAGACTCTTGATCAATCACCTCCAGCAGTTCCTGCTTATTATCAGAAATATTCTGTCCTTGGATATTTACCCGATATCGAATTGGCGAGAGAAAACTCTGAATGCCCAACTCTTGGCATCGCATGTGGAGTTTACTCAACGCCACATGGGCATCAAAAGCCATGGTCGGATCATCATCTAAGGTTTTGAGGTACCCCGTAAACCCTAAAAATGCGATGCGATAGATCATTTCTTGGGTAAACTTCCCCTGAAAATAGCCCCCATGGACATCTCGTTTGCCCAACATTCCATCGACCATCAGCCAAAAATAATCCCACCATCCCAATGCTTTTTTGCGATTGGCACGGGTGAGTAATCCCTTGGGTTTAAGGTCAGACTGTCCCTGCAGAGACCATGTCACGTCTTTATAATCGGTGCAATCAAAATAAGTAAAGAGATCGGCAATCGTCATGATGGATTGCTTTTGTTCTGTAGGATTGTTTTCAAAATCGGGTTGGCTAGCCACAATACGTTTTTGCCACAGTTTGGCCAACGTGTTGTATCCCGACGACCGAAACCTGTTATAGGTGAGAAATAAATGATCCATCGCCTGAGACGGATTACGGGCAACGGCCTCTGCGATGGAGGAACCGTCATATAGAAAATGCCCATCTAGTTCAGATAGGTTGATAATGCCGTAGTCCCTGGGATCTCCATGGCTGGACTTGAGGGCAACGTTGCCCAGGCGATAGCCCATTTCTTGGCTACTACTGGGAAAGGCAAAATAGTTGGCTGTGGCTGAGGCCACTCGCAGGGCCAGATCGCCTTCATTACTAAACAGGTATGACTCGGCAAACCGTCGTAACGATGACGATAGGAAATTTGTGCGGCTAGAAACAATGGTCAGGATGGGAATATCGGGAGACGTCAGAATCAATCGCTCTAGCTGAAACACAGACCCCACATCCACCGGGGGCTGATGATCGATGGAGCGTGAATCGAACACATCGGAGAGAATTCGTACCACGTTGGTAACGACAAAGCCCCCCATACTATGGCCCAGAAAAGAGAGTTTTATTTTACGTTGGGCTTGTTGCCAGATTTTTGTCGCTTCGTCGCAGGGGTTCTCCTGATCTGGACAAGGCTCGTCTCCATGGGTTTGTTGCTGATTTAACTCATCTGCTTTTAGATTCACCATAGCCCGGTCAATCTGTCGGAGTAATTCGACCAGATCCAAGACACCAAAATTTTGGGCGCGATAGAGATCGCGGAAGTACACCACCATGCGCAGGATAATCAGGGTAGCAATGATGGTGGATAGGCCCAAAAGTAGGGTGAGGAGGAATGCGATCGCAACCCCCGCCACCGTATCCCGAAACGTTGTCAGCTCAAAAAAGATTAAAAACAACGCCCCGAACCACCCCGTCAACATCAGATCTCGCGGCAAGGGAGGCAAAGAGCGTAGCGCTTCCCCTAGCCGCTGGACCTCAATGCTTTCAGAGGGCCAGCGATAGCCAATAAACACCTGATTCCCGTGGCCAGGAATGGCCGGATCATGACGGTTAATATATTGAAAAATAGTCTTATACCAATCTCGCACAGAGCTACGACTACTGTTGTACCCATGCACAGCAATCATCAGCTCCGCATTAGGGATGTCCTCTCCAGATTGATGGCATATATCGTAAAGATGTCGGGCAATTTCCTGTACCCCCTGGGCCGCATCCTGCCATTCCGATTCCTGCAGTTCCTTCGTCTCCTCAACATTCGGAGGGGCCGTACTCATGACAAAGTAGCCCGGAATCTTACCTTGATTCTCAGGCTTCAAAGTCTGCGAGGCAGCAGACCCAATTTTGATTAACCTAACCGCGGCCGAGTCTTGACCGCGATCAATGTCTTGGTCTAAGTATGGAACGTCGTGAGGCAACAACGTGTCTCGAAAAACAAACTTCCTCAAAATCACCGGTAGCGGTTTATTTGCCATGGTGTCCCCCTGACAGGATAGCTACCCGGCTAACCACCAAGATGAGCCGGGACAATCAATGTAAGCTACAAAGTACATTTGATGTATTCCGTAGCGCTCTATCGGGTTACTCCCATCGTCAGGATTATCCCGACTCGGAAGTGAACGACCTTACTGCAGCAAAATTTCGTAGATCGACAGCAAAATTTCCACCACAATTAAAATCACGACGTACCATTCCACCCGATGGCTACTGCCCTGCTGCAAAATGCCCAGGGCAGTTTCAACACTACGGGAAATCAAGGTAAGTTTTTGCTCTAGAATCAGCAACCGCTCCCGCAGCTCATATTCATCCTCCAACCGCAAATAAAGGCGGTTCAGGTCGGGGAAATCCCAAATTGGGTCAGGCTTATCCCCCACTTCCACAATTCCCAGCATCTTTTGCTGGATCAGTAGGATGCCACCGATGTAGCGCAGCAGTTCCTTTTGCTGGGGTGGTCGCTGCTTAGGATTTTGAATCGCAGTGGTAAAGGGCTTAATTTGCTCAAACAGGCTAAATACTTCCTGCTCGTAATAATCCAGCACTACACTTTTCGCCAAGGCTTCCGCCACAATCTGCAAGCGCTCAGCACTGCAGTCCTTCAACCACAGGGTCGATTTCTCGAGCCGTTCCTTGGCCGTGGGGTGAAAGGCTAAGAGCAACTCCTCACAAACATCCTCAGAGGAAGGTTCCTTAATCCAGGACTGGAGCGAAGCCAAATAGCTTGTTTCTTCTAGCCTAGTCAAATTAAACACCACCACCACTCCGTAGCGCAGCAGCACCGCACAGCCAGACACCCCAGCCCGCACAATCAACGGATTCGTCGATAGGGATTCCGTCGTCTCCAATGTCTTGAGAATCAGCCGTTCACCCAATAAATGAGCCCGCACTACCACCCGGCCATCTGGTGACCATCCCAAGGGCACTGGCGATAGCTGAGGTAACGAATCATTACTTTGGGACGCCTTCAAATCAGCAGCTGACGTACTTAGGGAAACCATACAAGGGCCAAACGTTTAAAGAGATAAAACCCTATGATAAGTCTGGTTAGAGGATCCTCAACGCCGATGTTTAAACCGGGTCCCCCATACCCCTAAACCTCAAAATTCCAAATTGGCCCGGAAAAACACTTGCTTTAATAGGGGCCAAACATAAAATTAGCGGGCGCAGAAGGCTCATTGATATAGAAAAAATCATGGATCAAGGTAAGCACCTCATCTTGGTTCAATAAACCATCTTGATTCAGATCCAGGTTCACAAAAATGGACGAAGCATAGATCGGTAGCACATTAAATATGGCGAGCAGCCCCATCCATTCCTGCTCACTAATGTAGCCGTCATCATCTTGATCAAAGGCATCAAACAGCAGCGTTACCAGGGCAATGACCCGACCGACATATTGTTTGATGTCATTCAGCAGCTGGCCATAGTACAGGAGCCATTCATCTAAAGTAATGTGGCCATCATGGTTTTGATCCGCCGCCTCACACAAACACACCCAGTCCTCCTTGAGATGGGCCAAAATTTGGTCGTAATGGGGGGAAGCGTGTAACCCCTGTCGTAGCTCGGCGAGGCGGGCCGCTATGGTCAGAAAATCCTGCTGCACCAGCACACCATCCCCATTGGCATCGTAGAGCCGAAAGAGTTTGGTTAATTTACGTGTTTGAATATCCGTTAGCATCGGCACGCAGGCATAGGTCAGATGATTCTAAACGGTGAACCCCCTTTTGTTGCCCTTGGTTGGATTAGGGTTGCTGAGCCGAACTCTGATTTAATCGACAAAATCCTTCCCTGGCAAACTTTTCAGCCATCAATTCAGCCTCTGAATCAGCCCCTCAAACAGCCCCGGCGTTGCCAGGGATTTTCCTGGATATCTTAGCGATTGGACTTGGAGGAGGATCATAAAATTAACTCAGCGTCCCAACGGCTCAAGTACCCTATGACTGCATCTAAAGCCACGGCCCCTGACACAGAACGGTCTGCCCAACCGGCACAGGATATCGGTATTCCAGAACGGTTGCTGAAGCATACGGTACGGTACACCGACTATCGCGATGTGAATCGGGAAGACCTCACCCCCATGATGCGTCACTACGCGGAGGTGAAGGATGCTTATCCCTATGCCCTGGTGATGTACCGGGTGGGGGACTTTTTTGAGACGTTTTTTCAAGATGCGATCGCAATTGCTCGCGAGTTAGAACTGGTGCTCACCAGCAAAGATTCCGGCAAGGCCATCGGCAAAGTACCCCTAGCAGGGATTCCCCACCATGCCCTAGACCGCTATTGTGCCCTGCTGGTGGAAAAAGGATTTGCCATCGCCATCTGCGATCAGGTGGAAGATCCGGCCCAGGCCCAGGGCCTCGTTAAGCGAGAGGTCACCCGCGTCATTACCCCCGGCACCATTCTCGAAGAGGGAATGCTCACCGCTAAGCGCAACAACTTTTTAGCCGCCCTCGTGATTGCCGACAAACACTGGGGGCTGGCCCATGCCGATGTGTCCACAGGAGAATTTTTTACCACCCAGGGCAGCGCCATCGATCAGCTTGCCCAGGAGTTACTGCGGCTGCAGCCCGCCGAGGTGCTGGTACCCAGCAATGCACCGGACCTGGGGGCCTTGTTGCGACCAGGAGAAACCTCCGACAACTTACCCAAAGGCCTGCCCACCCAGTTTTGTTATACCTTTCGGTCCCAAACCCCCTTTACCCATGCCGAAGCCAAACAGCGGCTGCTCCAAAGCTATCGCATCCGCTCCCTAGAAGGGTTTGGCTGCGACCATTTACCCTTGGCTGTCAGGGCCGCAGGGGGCCTGTTGAACTATCTCGAAGACACCCAAAAAGAGAGCCTTGCTCCGCTACAGCCCCTATCCACCTACGCCACCACCGAATTTCTCGTCATTGACAACCAGACCCGACGCAACCTAGAAATCACCCAAACCGCTAGGGATGGCATCTTCCACGGATCGCTCCTCTGGTCCTTAGACAAAACCACCACCGCCATGGGCAGTCGGGCCCTGCGGCGCTGGTTGCTCCAGCCCCTGCTCCGGGTGGATAAAATTCAATCTCGCCAGGAAACCATCACCGAACTGGTGGATAACGGCACCCTGCGCCAGCAACTGCAGCTGATCCTCAAGCAAATCTACGACCTGGAGCGCCTAGCGGGGCGAGCGGGTTCGGGCACCGCCAACGGTCGCGACCTGGTGGCCATGGCGGAGTCCTTTGAAAAACTACCAGATCTGGCCGCCCTGATGGCCCATGCCCAGTCGCCCTATTTAATTAAGCTGCAAGAGGTCCCCCCCGAGCTAGAGCAGTTGGGACAAAAACTCCGGGCGCACCTGGTGGAAAGTCCCCCCCTGTACCTCACCGATGGCGGTCTGATTCGAGAAGGGGTCAACGCCCACCTAGACGGATTGCGAGACCAGGTGAGCAGTGACCAGCGGTGGATTGCCAGCTTAGAGGTGAGCGAGCGAGAACGCAGCGGTGTTGCTAGCCTCAAGGTGGGATTTAACAAGGCCTTTGGCTACTACATCAGCATCTCGCGGGCGAAAAGCAGCCAGGTCCCTCAGGACTACATTCGCAAACAAACCCTCACCAACGAAGAGCGCTACATCACCCCCGAGCTAAAAGAGCGGGAAGCCCGCATTCTCAATGCCAAAGATGAGATCAACCAAATCGAGTATGAGATTTTTCTCGGTCTGCGGGAAGAGGTAGGCACCTATGCGGAGTTGATTCGTAAAGTAGCGGTCAATGTGGCGGCGGCGGATGTGCTCAGTGGTCTAGCGGAGGTGGCCATCTACCAAGGCTACTGTCGACCAGAGATGGTGGCAACGGGACGGACCCTGGCCATTGAGGCCGGTCGGCATCCGGTGGTGGAGCAGTCGTTACCGGCAGGCTTTTTTGTCCCCAACTCCACCGGTCTGGGGTATGGTGAACCCGCCGTGGGCAGCAGGACGGGCAAAACAGGCAAAAAGTCGAGCCAGCAGACAGAGACAGCCACACCGGATCTGATTATTCTGACAGGGCCCAATGCCAGCGGCAAAAGCTGCTACCTGCGCCAGGTCGGCTTGATCCAGCTGATGGCCCAGGTGGGAAGCTTTGTACCGGCCAGGAGTGCGGTATTGGGGGTGTGCGATCGCATCTTTACCCGCGTTGGCGCCGTAGACGACCTCGCCACCGGTCAATCCACCTTCATGGTAGAAATGAACGAAACCGCCAATATTCTCAACCACGCCACCCCCCAATCCCTCGTCCTCCTAGACGAAATCGGTCGCGGCACCGCCACCTTTGACGGACTCTCCATCGCCTGGGCCGTGGCAGAACACCTGGCCAATGACATCCGTGCCCGTACCATTTTTGCCACCCACTATCACGAACTCAACGAACTAGCATCACTTCTGGAAAATGTGGCCAACTTTCAGGTCACCGTCAAAGAAATGCCCGATCAGATCATTTTTCTACATCAAGTGCAACCTGGCGGTGCTGATCGTTCCTACGGTATCGAAGCGGGTCGTTTAGCTGGCTTACCCCCCAGCGTGATCAAACGGGCACAGCAAGTCATGGGTCAAATTGAAAAGCACAGTAAAATTGCGGTTGGTCTACGTAAAGGGAATTCCCCTAAACAAGCAGCTACAACCCCCAAAGCCACTGAAGCTGACCCCGAATCACAGCTCAACATCTTTGGATAGCCAAACCTTTGATCAGTTTGGTCACATTGGTGAGACCGATTCAGAATCACCCGGTCAGCTCCCGTTCAACATCCATCAATCGTAAGCAATAAAAATGCGGCGACGTTGCATTCAACGTCGCCGCATCTCCGACAAAATCTTGGCTACAGCTGATCAACCAGCTGAATTTTTCCCATACTCAGCTCATCAAAAATATGATGCACCTGTTCACGCTGTTTAGGGGTTAACTCCACAATAGAGAGCAGAAAAGATGACAACCTAACATGATCTTTACGCGTTAGTTTGTGCGTATCCCAAACCTGCTTCAAAATACTTTCTGGTGACTTTTCTAGCTTTCGACTAACAACCATATAACTGCTGCGCTCAGATGCAATAAAGGAAATAAAGTGTCTGTACTGTCATAATGCCTAGCTTCCTGTGATGAGCGGTCGGGTAAATGTGCTTAATTTCCTCACTTAAAGTGTGAAATGTTGGTAAGCGAGTGACGTATGATTCCTATCGCTAGTACTACTGACTTCTACATGACCACCCAAGCATCCCAGGATAAGCGTCCTTCAAATCAGCCATTAGTCGGAGATAGAGCTTTACCATGTGGAGCGCACAGCAGCAGCAATTACCAAACGGTCAAGGCCTGAGCATTACCCTGACCCAAGACTCAGTCCCCCTCTCCTATGCAGCTGTAATCCATGGGTGGCAAACAGATAGGGACTTTCGTGAGTTCTTTATGGCACTCCTCGCCGCTGTACCATTTACAGCGTTTCGATGGGAGACGCCAGCCATCACGACCACTACTGTGAGTCGTCCCTTTGAGTGCGTCATTCTCCCTAGCCCA
Source organism: Leptothoe sp. PORK10 BA2 (assembly GCF_034932105.1). NCBI lineage: Bacteria > Bacillati > Cyanobacteriota > Cyanophyceae > Nodosilineales > Cymatolegaceae > Leptothoe > Leptothoe sp. PORK10 BA2. The sequence goes on from NZ_JAYGIG010000037.1 coordinate 28,326, forward strand.
GGTTTAGCCAGACCCCCCGATCACAAGACTTTTGCACAGTATTTTCAAGTAGATCAGTCTGTTGTCATATTTTCCAATCTGGGCCAGGATGCCATTCTGGTCGTCCCCTGCCCCCATAGTTCTCACAAGGATTACGGCCATCTAGGAGCGTTTATCAGGCATGCCCCAAACAATCAACAACATGAGCTATGGAAAGCTGTTGGTCATGCTATGGCCAAACGTCTAGGGTCTACAGCCATTTGGCTGAGTACAGCTGGAGATGGTGTAGCTTGGCTCCATGTGCGGCTGGATGATTATCCCAAGTATTATCACCACGGTCCTTATCGCACAATCAGCGAATAGTTGGCTGGTAGGCCAACCCAGCGGAACCAGCGTCTTTACACTCAAGCCAGCTTTCAACCCCGCACCCAATATTTTCTCATATCAGCCAATCGATCGATTACAGCTCAATGAACTGACCGTAGTAGATACGTCCCTCAGCGAAAACATCTAGACTACTTCCGCTGACTTTTTGAATAGGGGCGTCACCCACACCGTTACCACATGGGACAGTAACCCCATAGGACCAGCAAATAAACACAACGCGAGAGAATGGCGGGTAAAGAGTTGTTGCTCCTGACCCTGCCAATAAATCCAACGCCCCACAAAGAGATCCATCACCAAAAAGTGAACCCAGCCGGTGGTCATCACCTTTTCATCGGAAAAGAGATCAGCCAGAATGGCTAAGGTCGGATTGGCAAAGCCTTCTAGTTTGTCAGGGTCTAGGCTAGCCACAAAACAATAGACATAGAGCGCAGCCAATACCACAAACGGAATATAGGACGCCCAGCAATTATAAATTCAAATCGTATCAGTTGATACAGAAGCTTTCAACTTCTTGAAGGTGAGCATATGAGGGTATCATCAGCTTAGGAGGAATTAGGCCGCCGCCGTGAGCGTCGAGGCGGTAACG
>NZ_JAYGIG010000038.1:0-29173 GCF_034932105.1 Leptothoe sp. PORK10 BA2
AGGCGCGTTTCTGATTCACTCAGGCGCGTTTCAAAGCTTTGCAAAATACTCAGCACTGCTTTTTTGACGCTCTCTGGCGTCGCTTCCCAGTCTGATTGGGCGATCTGGTGCCCGAATAGGTCAAACGGTTTACTCATCCCTCAACTGTAATCGCTTCCCTAACTCCAAGATCCTTATTTCTTCGTTAACCCTGTGACACTTACCTTTTGCCTAGCCCAGAAGAATGTCTTGGGACTACCTAGTGAAACTACGGAGTGAGCCTTCATGGGATTTTACAGCTACCTAGGAAGAGGCTGATCAACAATTTTTCAGCACCTTTGGTTTAGTGTGTCAAAATTTCTTGGTGCTACCTATTGAAACTGCGGAGTGAGCCTTCATGGGATTTTACAGCTCCCTAGGAAGAGGCTGGTCAACAATTTTTCAGCCATGCCTGAACGAGGGACCCTTCAGCGCGTTTTTTCATTAGTTCCATATAAGCCTGGTGGTAATGGCCCACCACCAGGCTTTTTCATTAGTTCCCCAAAAAACTGGGGGGCTAAAACGAATTTAACTTCTATTTGAAAAGTGTCCTGACTAAAGGGGTGGGGGCGGTAGATAGAGTTGGTAGATGCACCCTGATTAAATCCTTAGCCCCATGGGTTAAGGATTTTTTTTAACCCTCACCCGGTTGGACTTTTCCAGCCCAGTCCCAGGGGTTGGCTGGTTGTGTTGGCTAATTCCGAAGGAGATGCTTCGCGTTAGGCTTGTCCATGGGCCTGGGTCATACAACCTCGTGTAGCTAACGGTTTCCCTGGGATAGTTACGCCAATTTAGTACATTTCATATTTTAGAAACTGGCAGGGGATGGAGCCGTTGTAAATTGGGATTTTTCTGGCGGTTCTTAGGCCAATGCATTTGGTCAGGGCTTTGTTGCCGCTAAGGATATAGGCCGTCCAGCCTTGGAAGCGCTGCTTGAGAATATCCCCCATCAGTTTGTAAAACGGGGCAAGGTTTTCGGACTGGCCCAGACGTTCACCATAGGGCGGGTTGCAGATCAGGATACCGCTGTCGCTGGGGGCTTCGATCTCGGCAAAGTCGGTGTAGTTGAATTCGATGTAGTCACTGACACCACTGTTGTCGGCATTGTTACGGGCATGGGCGAGAATATCTAGATCGCGATCGCAACCCACCACGGGCACTGCCAGCTCACTGCGCTGCTGTTTTTTGGCAGCCTCTACTACCGATTGCCACAGGGCCTCGTCATAGTTGGGCCAGGTTTGAAAGCCAAATCCCTGACTGCTTTCATCTCGAAATAAACCGGGGGCAATATTGAGGGTTTTTAAAACCCCTTCAATGGGCAGGGTGCCAGAACCGCACATGGGGTCCAGCAGGGCCACCTCGCCGGACCACTCGGTCAGTTGCACTAGGGCCGCCGCCAGGGATTCCTTGAGGGGGGCGGTGCCCATGGCGGGGCGGTATCCCCGCCGGTGCAGGCTACTGCCGGAGCTATCGAGGCTGACGGTGGCGTTACTGTCATTGATGTGAATATTGATTTGCACGTCGGGGATTTCCGTGTCCACATCGGAGCGTTCACCAAATCGATCCTGTTGCTGATCGACGATGGCGTTTTTCACCTGAAGGGCGGTGAAGTGACTATGGTTGAGCCGATCGTTTTTTCCCGTTGCTTTAACCGCCAGGGTTTTCTCTGGGGTGAGGTACTGCTCCCAGTCGATGCCCTGGATGCTGCGGTAGAGGGTATCGCTGTTGCGACAGGGGACGTGGGCCACGGTGACCAAAATGCGAAAGCATAGGCGGGTCCATAGGTTGATGTGGTAGAGGTGTTTGCGATCGCACCGAAACTTCACCCCGCAAAACCCTGGTTCTACCCCCTCTGCCCCCAATTGTTCGAGTTCTTGGGCCGCCAGTTCTTCCAACCCACGGGCCACGGTGGCAAAGCAATCAAACATAGACAGACAAAATAGGTAGATACAGAGGGCCTATTCATCATGCCCCATGATCATGACCTGTGGGAATTTTCTGTCCTATCCTCAATTACGATTTTCCCAGGCGGCCCGCATCGATCTTTTCTATCCTTAGTTACGATTTTCCCAGGCGGCCCGCATCGATCTGTCCTATCTTCAATTACGATTTTCCCAGGCGGCCCGCATCGATCTGTCCTATCTTCAATTACGATTTTCCCAGGCGGCCCGCATCGATCTGTCCTATCTTCAATTACGATTTTCCCAGGCGGCCCGCACCAACCGAATCTCGTTATAGTCAAAGGTTTCCCCCAGCTCCTCCCGAATGGCTCTCAAGGAATGGGAGCCCACCTTTTCAATTGCCTCAAAGATCGGCACCTGACGCTCGGGGGAAACCAGGCGATTTAGCTCCACCTTTCGGTCCGAGGCCATCAGCCGTTCGATATGTTCGATGATGGTACCTAGGCGCAGCCCCCGCTCAATGGCAATTTCCGATAGGGATAGGCCCTGGAGATGCAGGGCATGGGTACTCAGCTGCGTGGCCGTTAGCTCATGGGCGGCGGCCGATGAGGATGATGACGGCTCACCCCCAATGTCACTGCGACCACTGACGGCGACATTGGGGGTGAGGTTGTGGGCCTGGCAGAATTGTTGAATTTCCTGAGTAAAGACTTGGCCATACTGCTCTAGCTTACGTTTACCCACCCCGGAAATAGCCGCAAAGGCATCGCTGCTAATGGGGCGCTGCTGGGCCATCTGTCGCAGACTAGCGTCGGCAAAAACCACATAGGGGGGCACCGACTGCTCATCGGCCAACCGTTTCCGTAGGCTGCGCAGCTGCCCGAGCAACAGGGTCTCATCGGCACTGAGTTGTATTTCTTCCTTGGATTGGCTAACTTTGGCCGGTTCAGTCCGTTTAAAGAGATGGATATTCACTGAAATTTGTTTTTTCAGCACCTGCCAGCTACCCTCATTTAGCTTGAGCACCGAATAGCCATCGGTGGTCTCCGTCAACAGTTCTTGGTGCAGGAGTGAACGACAGAGCTGCCGCCATTCGTCAACGCTGTGGTCCTGGCCAATGCCATAGGTGGATAGCTGATCGTGGCCCAGTTCCAACAGTCTCTTTTTCTTCGCTCCCCGTAACACATCGATCACGTGGTTCATCCCAAATCGTTCTTGGCAGCGGGCTACACAGGAGAGAAATTTTTGGGCTTCAATAGTCCAGTCTTCTAAAGGGACTGGACTGAGACAGTTGTCACAGTTTTTACAGTCTCCCGGAAAACTCTCCCCAAAGTAGCTCAGCTGAATTTTGCGACGGCAGACAGAGCTTTCTGCGTAGTTAATCACATGGCGCAGCTGTTGGCGAGCAATGCGCTGTTCCTGTTCATCGGGTTTTTGGCTAATTAAATATTCGACGGTGGCCACATCGCTGTAGCCGAAGAACACCGTACAGTTGGCCGGGTCGCCATCCCGCCCGGCCCGGCCCGACTCCTGGTAATAGCTTTCGATGGTGCGAGGCAAATCGTAGTGGATAACAAAACGCACATCGGGCTTATTGATGCCCATGCCAAAGGCGATGGTGGCTACGATAATGCGCACATCATCCCGAATAAACTGTTCTTGGTTTTCCTGTCGTTCTTGGGCGTTCAGACCGGCATGGTAGGGCAGAGCCGAAATGCCATCCTGTTTCAAGCGAAAGGAAATTTCATTCACCCGTTTACGGCTGAGGCAGTAGATAATCCCAGCACCGGGCTGTTGTTTGATCAGCTTGAGTAATTCATCGTAGGTCTGTTTTGTTTTGGGTTTGACCTCGTAGTGCAAATTTTGCCGGTTAAACCCCGAGACAAACACTTGGGGATCATTTAGCCGCAACTGCTGGCTGATGTCTTGCCGCACCCGTTCCGTGGCGGTGGCTGTCAGGGCCATCACCGGCACCTGGGGCATTTGCTGCTTCAGCTGAAACAACTGACGATATTCAGGCCGAAAGTCATGGCCCCATTCGGAAACACAGTGGGCCTCATCAATGGCGAAGGCACTGAGGCCCACGGTCTGCTGCAGCTTTTCCAGGAGGGGCCAAAAGGTGGGACTCATCAGGCGCTCTGGAGCCAAGTAGAGCAGTTTGATGTCACCCTTGAGCAGGGCCTGTTCCCGACTGCGGGTTTCCTCTAGGGTGAGGCTGCTGTTGAGAAAGGTGGCGGCAATTCCGTTGTCCTTGAGGCTGCGCACCTGGTCCTGCATCAGGGCAATCAGGGGAGAAACCACAATGGTTACCCCCAGCCGTAGCAGGGCCGGCAGCTGATAGCACAGGGACTTGCCGCCCCCCGTAGGCATAATCACCAACACATCTTGATTTTTAAGAGCCCGCTCAATGATGGTTCGCTGGTAATAGCGAAACTCGTCGTAGCCAAAATAGTGCTTGAGGGCGTTCTCTAGGGACGGAAACGATGCGATGGTGGGTGTGCTAGCCATGGATGCATTGAAATCAGCAGCTATTTATTCTAGTCTCCCCCTTGCCATTGGACGTCGCGGATTCTCGGTATTTTAGTCGGGGAAGCCCCCCAAGCATCGAAATTTAACCCGTAACACTGGTTCACCCTAGGTCAAACCCCAGAGCTTGGGTATCTTCACAGTGTAACGAAAGGTAAATATTTTGCCGTCATGACGCTATGACAGCTTGACGGCACCAGTCAAGATAGGTATGGTAGCTCCATGGACAAATGCCCCATGAATGGACAAAGCCCCATGAATGGTCAAATGCCCTATAAATTATTTCTACTTATGTAAGGTTGATATGCAAGGCAAGCAGAAGGTCACTCTTTATATGCCCGATGACCTGCACCGCCAGCTTAAGATTCGTTCTGCGGTGGATGGAGAGCCGATGTCTGCTCTAGCTGAGAGGGCAATTGGTTTTTACTTAAATTATTCTGATGTTGTGGAAGGAATTCAGGGAACAACCCATTTGGTCTATGAATGTCCTTCCTGTACAACGCCCGTTGTGATTAGGGACGGTGAGCTGATGCCGGTTAAAGACCATGCTGCCTTGCATGCAGAATTCCTGAGTGAAGTGCCCGATGTTGTGCCCAGTACGGTGCGTGCTGACGAAGGCGAGCTGGTCCCCTGTTAGGGACGAGTTATCTTTTGCCTAGCGGTGATGGCGTCTATTGACGCCCATAGGCTAGGGGGGTGGTTGATCTATTTGTATCGGTCGGCGTTGATAGGATCAAAATGATGAAAGAAGAACTTAAGGTCCTAATTAAAGCTCAGTATCCTCTGATCTACTTACTGACGTTTGAGGAAGAGAGGGCTGAGAATACCATTGCTACGATCGTTAAGCAGCACCAACCGCGTCGTATGTTTACTTGGACAGTGACACATGGTGTGGTGGAGTATGGTCAACCCCGTGGCTCCCAAAATGGGAATACGGTTTCTCCTGAAGCGGCCATTGACTGGGTGATTCGTCAAAAGGATGCGGGCATTTATGTATTTAAAGATCTGCATCCGTTTATGGATTCGCCAGCGGTGACGCGGTGTTTACGGGATGCGATCGCAAGTTTCAAAGGCACCAACAAAACCATTATTCTCATGTCCCCGGTACAAGAGATTCCGGTGGAACTAGAAAAAGAAGTTGTGGTGCTGGACTTCTCCATGCCCACCATGGGGGAACTCAATCAGGTATTGACCGCCGAGCTAAGCAAGGACCACAGCACCAACATCACCACCGAGGTGCGGGAAAAGCTCTTAAAAGCCTCCCTGGGTTTAACCCAAGACGAAGCCGAGAAAGTATTTCGCAAGGCCAAGGTGGTGTCCGGTAAGCTGACGGAATCCGAAGTGGACATTGTCCTCTCCGAGAAAAAGCAGCTGATCCGTCGCAACGGCATTCTAGAATATATCGAAGAAGACGAAACCCTGGATTCTGTAGGGGGTCTAGAAGAACTTAAACATTGGCTCAGACAGCGCTCCAACGCCTTTAGCGAACGGGCTCGGGAATATGGCCTGCCCCAACCTAAGGGAATGTTAATCTTAGGGGTGCCTGGCTGTGGTAAATCACTCATTGCCAAAACCACCGCCCGACTGTGGGGTCTGCCCCTCTTACGTTTAGACATTGGCCGGGTCTATGATGGCTCCATGGTGGGTCGGTCCGAGGCCAACCTGCGCAGTGCCCTCCGTACGGCAGAATCCATTTCCCCAGCGATTTTGTTCATTGACGAGATTGACAAGGCCTTTGCTGGTGGGGCGGGTTCCGGAGATTCCGATGGCGGAACCTCTAGCCGGATTTTTGGTAGTTTCCTCACCTGGATGCAGGAGAAAAAGTCTCCTGTGTTCGTCATGGCCACCGCCAACCGGGTGGAAAAGTTGCCTAGCGAATTTTTGCGCAAGGGACGATTTGACGAGATTTTCTTTGTCGACCTACCCAATGAGGAAGAGCGTAAAGAGATATTCAAGATTCACCTTGGTAAGCGACGTCGTGACATAGAGCGCTTCGACTTCGACCAGCTCACCAAGGTATGTGAAGGTTTTTCGGGGGCAGAGATCGAGCAAGGTTTAATCTCTGCTATGTATGAAGCGTTTGCCCAGGGCCGTGAGTTTAACCAACTCGACATTATTGCGGCTATTCGGGCGACATTACCGTTATCTAAAACCATGAGCGAACAGGTAACGGCGCTTCGCGACTGGGCACGACAGCGTGCTCGTCCCGCTGCTTCATCCGTCGCTGAATATCAGCGGATGGAGTTTTAACAGGCTTGTGTTAGGGGACTTTCCCCTAGCAGAAGGCTAACCTTAGGGTTAGCAGTTTTTAGACAATGGCTTAGCAAATTGTTGCTGTTGCTGATTTAGAGGATGAACCGATCTACAGGATATGCCCTAGGCCAAATTTTGCAGATCAAGTTGTCCCGAGAATCAGTAGCACCAAGTTTTCACTATCGATTTGTTAATCTATTGGCTTTGCGTTTTTGATTTTGTCTCTCTCATTTTTCCACTGGAGGAAACACCCAATGTCTCACTTTAGTACCTTACGCACCAAGATCACTGAAGCTGAAATTCTCACTTCTTCCCTCAAGGACCTGGGTATCTCAGTTAAGACTGAGGCCGATGTTCGTGGTTACAATGGCCAGCGTGTACGAGCCGACATCGTAGCTGTTCTAGAAGGTGAGTATGATCTCGGTTGGTCTCGTAATACCGATGGCTCCTTTGATCTGATTGCTGACCTTTGGGGTGTGGCCAAAAAGCATAACCAAACTGAGCTAATCAACTCTATTAACCAGAAGTATGCTGTTAATCGGACCCTAGCAGAGGTTAAGCGCCCTGGTTTGCAGAACGCTAATGTGAAGCTTGTCCTTCAGTAGCTAACTTTCGCTACTGCTGCTTCCTATACGCGTTCCCGCGCAGTGTTTAAGCTGGCTCATTGAGAGCCAGCTTTTTTATTGGGGAGGAGTAGGTGTAGGAGTGGGTGGTGCCAAGCCAAAACTTAACCAGCCAGCAGGTTATGATCTGAGTAGCTTGCACGAAAATTATGGAAACCACCGCTGCGATCGATATTTTGCCGCTATTTCAGGCTTTTGCTGAACCTTATCGGATGCAGGTGATTGAGCTATTGCGCGATCGCGAATTGTGCGCCTGCGATATTGCGAATCATTTAGAGATTAGTGCGTCTAAGCTGTCGTTTCATCTGAAAATATTGCGACAGGCGGGACTGATCCAGGGGCGGCAGGAGGGTCGTTGGATTTATTATCGGTTGAACTTGTCGCAGTTTGTGGTGTTAGAGCGATACTTGGCTGAGTTTCAGCAATTAAGTCCGGTGTTGCCTGCGCGAAGTTGTCCGGAATAGGGGGGCACGACAAGCCTATCTGGCGTTGCTGCATGATGCTATGAATCAATGAGGAATCGGAACATCCCAGAATTTGAGGTAGTGCAGTAGCAGGCGAATCGAGTGTCTCAGCATTTCCTCTGATTTGGCATAACAAAGTGTCTTGCGATGCAGCCGCGCCAAGTCGTGTCGCAACCGGGTGTTTTCACCGTCTACCCGTGTCATGTAAGTCTTGCCGACAATCTGGCCGCCGTCTGGAATAAATCCTGGCTAGACTGACCCGCCTAGAGCTTCGCTCCGCCAAAGGCGTACGGTGACGTAGAAGTAGCATTTCCAAGTGGCCATGATGGCCCATAGAGGCTTGAAGGTTTCAGCACTGTGAACCCCTAAAACCCAGGCTAAAATTTCTGGCTTAACGTGGTCAACGGCTGTCCAGAGCCAGATTTTGTTTTTTTGAGCGCACAAACGTTTCCAGTTCGTCGAGTTCTCCGACTTGGGGAATGGTCTCTGGAGCGTCAGCAGCGGGTAGGTGTTCTCCGACTTGTCTAACCCAATTAATCACGGTGGTGTGATGCACGCCTGTAACGCGTTCAATGCCGCCTATCTCAATAGTTGAAGAAAGGTACACAGGTGACATGCTCTCCATTACTCCTATCTAAATACTAGTAAATATACGCATCAAACTGACTCTCTAAAGTATTATTTATCACTTAGTATTCCATTGCGGAAACCGTCAAATCACGCTCAGTGCATCCACCTGTAAATTATGTTTCCTTCAAAAAGATCCCTTTAAGTTGGGTGTTAGCACCATGGGTTCGATCGTGTGTCAACGGATAAAAAAGAACAGTACGGCACACACCGATCCGAAATACTTAGAACAATGGATACACCTGAGCAAATCGATCAACAGTTTCTCATCCTTGTAAACAATGAGCGCGCATTGTATGGCTTAGCTCCAGTAAGCCTGGATCACCAGTTAGACAGTGCCGCGCAGCGCCATAGTAACGACATGGCCTTAAACGACTGGTATCACGTCCCAGACCCCCACCTCGGTTCCGACGGGTCTACCCTAGCCAGTAGAGTACAAGCCTCCGGCTATAGGTACCAGAAAGCTGTTGAAAACGTTGGTGCCGGACAATATACCCCCCAGGAAGTATTCCAAGACTGGAAACAAAGCTCAGGGCACCTAAACAATATTCTGGATCCCAATGTCACCCACCTCGGCGTTGGCCATGTGCTGCTAAACAATGACACTGGCGTCAACAACTTTTACGACTATTGGACTATCGTATTAGGTGTGCCAGCACCAGGAGCTCCGCCCGTGCCAGCCCCAACACCCATAGCTGATCCTCCTGTTGTTGTGCCAGCTCCAGCACCAATCCCAGTGGCGACTCCAGTAGAGATTCCTGACCCAGCTCCAGCACCAATCCCAGTGGCGACTCCAGTAGAGACTCCTGACCCAGCGCCGAGTCCCACTCCAGTAACGATTCCACAGCCAGTCCTGCAACCCCCTGTTCAGGATTCTCCTAGCCTGCCAACTCCTGAGCCAGATTCCTCTCCAGACGAAACTCCAGTCCCTTCAGAGCCAGCCCCGTTTCCAGAGTTGCCTCCGTCTGTTGAGCCAACACCCATAACAGAAACTCCCCCTAATCCTAGCCCCTCAATACCAGACTCTCCCCAGCTAGAACAGGCTCCAGTGTTAGAGCCTCCCCAGCCAGAAGTGGTTCCGGTGATAGAATTTCCACCGTCTGAAGCTGACGATGCTCCGATCACTTCAGTGGATGAATTTAAAGGTGCTGAAACCATAATGGGCACCTCTGATAATGATACCCTTGAGGCTGGTTTAGACACTGTCCTAGTGGCCGGTGGTCTGGGGGATGATCAGATTATGGGTAATGCCGGTGATGATGTGTTGCGCGGAGACCTGAATCAGCAGGCTTCTGGTGGCATCATCGGTGGAGATGATGTGATCTGGGGCTATGGTGGCAATGATCGCATAGGTGGTAAGGGCGGCAATGATATTCTCTTTGGTGGTGAGGGGAATGATGGGCTCTGGGGTGATGCTGGAGACGATCTTCTCCGGGGTGGCCTGGGTAACGACACTCTGACTGGAGATGATTTTTCCGGCGGTAGTGGTTCTGATATCTTTATTCTGGCCGTTGGGGAAGGGATGGATATGATTATGGACTTTGAGGTGGGAATTGACTTTATCGGCCTGGCTGGTGGGTTGAGCTTTGCGGATCTATCCCTGGGGCAGAGTGGAAATGGGGTAAATATTGCTGTTGGTGAAGAGATTTTAGCAACGGTGAAGAATGTGATGGTTGAGAATTTGGGTGAGGGTATGTTCGTTGGGGTTTAATGGTTGTTTTGATATTCTCTTTTTTGGATATTCTCTTTTAATGAGAAGAGAGGATACTGAAAAACGATTCAAATAGAATGAGTTTCTGGGGGCTGTGTCTTATGCCAGCCCTCAAAGCAGACTTTTATCACGAGTTTTTGTCGGGATCAGGGGCGAATCTTGATGTGCGTCAACATTGTGAACGTTGTTACTTTCGCTTTTTGGGCTCAACTAACTGCATGGCCTGATTGAAAAACTGTTGCTTGATGCTAAGGGCAACTAAAATCGAGGTGGTTAGGGTGGCAAAGGCCAACATAAACATGATCAGCATTTGGTAAAGGGCCGCAACTAAGGGATCGGCTCCGCCAAGAATTTGGCCGGTGATCATGCCGGGGAGGGTGACCAGGCCGACCACCATCATGGAGTTGACGGTGGGGATGAGACCGGCTTTGATGGCCTCTCGATGATAGCTGGCGATGGCTTGCTTGGGGGTGGCTCCCAAGCTGAGGTGGGTTTCTATCTCGGTGCGATTATGCCGCAGGGCATGGACCAGACGCTCACCAGTTAAGGATGCGGCGGTGAGGGTATTACCGAGGACCATGCCGGTGAGGGGGATGAGATAGCGGGGGTCGTACCACGGTGCAGGGCGTATCACCATAGTCATGGTGTAGGCCATGGTGAGGGCGGTACTGATGAAAATTGAACCCCATAGCCATAAGGCGAGCCGAGGAATGTCTTTGCCAATGCGGTTGCGGGCGGTGAGGGCGGCAATGGTAATCATCACTAGTAGCACTAGTAGAATCAGACCGGGGTTTTGCAGAGTGAAGACAATGGAGAGAAAGATGCCGACGGCAAAAAGCTGAACGACGGTACGTAGGGTGGCGATGGCAAGGGTGCCCGCTAGGCCAAGCTGTTGCCATAGGGAGAGGCCGATGGCGACGGCGGCTAGGCCCAAGGCCCAGACAATGCGGATCAGCTCTTGTTCGGTGGTGATGGGGTTCACGTAGGCTTGGTAATTTAACTCTGTGCGAACGTAGACCGATACCTGCCTCTTGGGGGGGCAACGGGGTGGGTTGACCGTTGGCGCTAGCGACTGAGACCTACCCCGCCTGACCGGCACCCCTGCCAAGAGGGGATTTAATGGAACACCTGAGGCGAATGCATCACTCCCTCAGGACATAGCCCACACCGCGTACAGTTTGGATCAGCCGTTTTTCGTCTTCGGCTTCTAGCTTTAGCCGCAGGTAGCGAATGTAGACTTCGATAATGTTGGAATCACCCATGAAGTCATAGCCCCAGACTTTTTCTAGGATCTGGTCGCGGGTGAGGACCTGGCGGGGATGGGCGATGAGATAGTCCAGTAGGTCGAATTCTTTGGCGGTGAGTTCAATGCCCCGGTTGCCGCGAAAGACTTCGCGGGTTTTGCGGTTGAGGGTGAGGGTTTCAAACTGTAGGGCTTCGACCTCTTGGGGATCGTTGCGGCGGAGGTGGGCGCGAACGCGGGCGAGGAGTTCTTCGATACTAAAGGGTTTGACCACATAGTCATCGGCACCGGCATCAAGACCAGCGACGCGGTCGGCCACATCGTCCTTGGCGGTGAGGAAGATGATGGGCATCTGTGAGCCAGTGCTGCGCAGGCGACGGCAGACTTCTACACCGGCTAGACCGGGCATCATCCAATCCAACAGGATTAGGTCTGGCACATTGTCCCTGGCTGCCATCAGCCCAGACAGGCCATCGTTGGCAACAGCAACGTCATAGCCTTCGTAGGAGAGTTCCATTTGCACAAACTTGGCAAGCTGGATCTCGTCTTCAATCACTAAAATTTTGGCTGAGGTATCTGACATGATGGTTGGTGGGTGCTGACTAGGTCGGCAGACTGACGGTGAATATACTACCTTCCCCTGGCTTGGACTGTACCTTAATTTTGCCTCGCATGCCCTCTACTAAAGTTTTGACAATGGATAGTCCGAGGCCGGTGCCCCCCGTGGTGCGGCATCGATCTTCGTCCACTCGGTAGAACGGTTCGAAGATTTGGGTGAGGTCGGTGGTGGGGATGCCACGGCCGCGATCGCAAATCTGAATCACCGCCCATTCCCCCTCTTGTTTTAAGCGTACCGTCACCACCGTATCGGCATCAGAATACTTAACCGCATTATCAATCAAGTTAATTAACACCTGCTTCAACCGATTACAATCGGCCCGCGCCTCAAACCCAGGCATCTGGATATCGGCTTTGACCCGATCGCTGGAATAGCTGCTCATTTCAATAATTTCTAAAATAATTTCTTTCAGGGGCACCCGCTCGATGTGAAACCGCATGTGCCCTCCATCGGCCCGCGCCAGATCCAGCAAGTCCTGCAGTAGACGAATGGTGCGATCCGCCTCGGACGCGGCAATTTCTAATCCCTCCCGCTGGGGTTCAGTCAAGGTATTGCAGCGGCGGAGGGTGCTTTGCAAATAACCATGAACCAGGGTGAGGGGAGTACGCAGCTCATGGGATACATCGCTGACAAAGCGCCGCTGTTGTTCCCAAGCTCCAGATAGACGACCCAGCATCATATTAAAGGCCTTGGCCAAATCCCTCACTTCCGTCGGAGCCCGGTCAAATTCTAAATGGGTATCCGCCAGGTTCTCAGGGGTGACATTGGCTGCCAGCTCGTTCATCTTACATACCGGCTTGATGGACTGACGCACATAAATGGCGATCACCAGGGCCGATAGGCCAATGACAAAAATACTACCGATGGTGAGGTCGCGGGTAACAGCGGCGAAACTGGCCTGGTTTTGGGTGATGTCGTCAATAACAAAGAGATCCCCCAACAGATTGCCATTGACATCCAGGGGAGAAATACAGACGATCAACGTCCGGTCTTGGATCTGAATGCTTTCAAGTTTATGACCGGGGGACAGTTCCAGTAACTCTTCCGCCAACCCATCTTGTTTCCATGAGCCCATTTCAAGGGTGTCGGACTGGGCAATCAGGGTTCCGTCAGGGGAACGAATCCAAATGACGGTATCCGCCGTGGAACGATAGTTGATTACTTTCTCTAGGGCTTTCGTCGATGGCATTGTCTTATCCATCCAGGCCACATCCTGTCCAAACCGCTCGGCGATTTCCACGGCATTGTCCTTATGGCCCTTGATCAGAATATGTTGCATTCTAAAATTACTCCAGGCGGTCATGCCACCAAAGCCAAGGATAGATGCCAGCACCATGCCAGCGGTAAGGCGAAACTGAATACAACTTGGATCAAATTTCATTGGAATAGCGTACGCACAGCACAGATCAAAACTTTTCTATCTGTAATGACTCTATCTAGACAAGCTGAGATGTTCCTGATAAATCCCCCAAATGAACCTAATAGAAATGGCTGATTCTAGCTACGTTTTAGCAGCAAACTTAACGTTAAGTCGTGCAATGTGAACCTTAAGCTGTGTCAAGGTCCCTATTCCATGGGCCCCAATCAGGGTAAAAACGGCCCATGCAATGGATTCTGGTGCTGTTGGCGGGTGGTCAGCAGGACCTGACGCAGGGCCTGGGCATTGTCTAAATGCTGTGGCTGTCGATAAAACTCGATCATCAGCTGGGCAGTGGCATCGTCGGGCACCTGCCATGGGGAAACCATAACATTCTCCGCCCCTGCTGCTAAAACTGATCGGGAAAGACCGATCACACTATCCCCCGTAATTTGCCCATGCCCAGTATCATAAGCGCTAAGTACGACTAAGTTAGCCCTTCGGGACTGGGTGAGATTGCTTCGGCGGGAAGAAATCCATCTTGGCCATCGCTGGGGGCCAGGGCAAGGGAGCCCTGGAGGCTTCTTTCGAACATTAGGCTGCCGACCACCAATGGCTTTCCGGAACGCTACCTCCGAGACTATCTCTCTCGAACAGGCCCAGTCGGTGATCTACGGAGCTATGGTTTGTTCTCTATCTTCAAATAGCACAGGCTAAGTCTCGTGACTTTTCAGTGAATAGCAGATTTTCACCGTAGTCGATGGGGCAGTCGATGATCGCCGGCACATCAGCCTCCAGGGCAGTTTTCAAGGTGGGAATAAAGTCTTCCGTGGAGGTCACTCGGTAGCCCTCTAATCCAAAACTCTTGGCTAGGGCCACAAAGTCTGGGTTACTGAATTTAATAAATGCCGACTCACCGTAGTAATTTTGCTGTTTCCATTCGATCAGTCCATAGCCGCCATCGTTAAAGATGATGGTGACAAAGGGGGTACCCAAACGTAGGGCGGTTTCTAGCTCTTGGCAGTTCATCATAAAGCCGCCGTCGCCGGTGACGGCGACCACCTTGCGTTGGGGGTTGACCAGCTTGGCTGCGATCGCACCCGGTATGGCAATCCCCATGGAAGCAAATCCATTGGAAATCAGACAGGTATTCGGACGCTCACAGTGATAATTCCGGGCAATCCACATCTTGTGTGCCCCCACATCTGACAGCACAATGTCCTCCGGTCCCATCACCTGGCGCAGATCGTACAGTAGCTTCTGGGGCTTAATGGGAAACGCCATATCATCCCGATATTGTGCATAGTCCGCCCGCATCTCATCCCGCACCGCTTGAAATGGATAGCTAGATTGGGGCTTACGTTCTACCCGTTTCAAAATCTCTTCGAGAGAATCTGAAATATCTCCAATCACCTCCACCACGGGCATATAGCTACTGTCGATTTCTGCTGGCAGCAGCCCCACATGAATAATGGGAATATGCCCCTCCGGGTTCCACTTCTTCGGCGGATATTCCACCAAGTCGTACCCCACTGCAATCACCAGATCGCTTTGATCAATGGCACAGGAGATAAAGTCTCGCTGCTGTAGTCCTACAGTCCATAGGGACAGTGGATGCTGATAGGGAACCACCCCTTTCCCCATAAATGTATTCGTGACCGGAATTTGCAGCTCCTCTACCAGTTTCATAATGGCTTCACTAGCTCGTGCCCGAATAGCCCCATTTCCCACCAAAATCAACGGTTTTTTTGCTTGAGAAATGGCCTCGGCCGCCTTTTGAATCGTGTTAAAAGCGGCAAAGGTTTTCTCATTCCCATCACAGGTCAGTGGTTTGCCCGTTACCTCCATATCTGCAATATTTTCAGGCAAATCAATATGTACTGCCCCTGGATCGCCTGTTTGCGCTATCTTAAACGCCTTACGAACAATTTCCGCCGTATTACTAGGGCGCACAATCTGAGTATTCCACTGGGTGACCGGGGCAAACATCGCCACTAGATCTAAATATTGGTGGGACTCAATGTGCATCCGGTCAGTCCCCACCTGTCCCGTAATGGCCACCAGCGGTGCCCGGTCTAGGTTGGCATCGGCCACTCCAGTAATCAGGTTTGTGGCCCCCGGCCCCAGGGTAGAGAGACACACCCCCGCCTTCCCCGTCAGTCGTCCGTAAACGTCGGCCATAAAGGCGGCTCCCTGTTCATGGCGAGTGGTGACAAACTGGATGGAGGACTGTTTTAGGGCTTGGAGCACCTGGAGATTCTCTTCCCCAGGCACGCCAAAGATGTACTCCACCCCTTCATTTTCGAGGCAACGGACGAGGAGTTCTGCGGTGTTCATAGGGGTACCTGGGAAAGGGGATTAGATGCGGAGGGGGACGGGGGGACGGGGGACTGACCACCGAAAACAATCAAGCTCAACCTAAACAGACTGTTTTGGCATTGACGAATTCCAACATGCCGTGGCGGCCTAATTCACGGCCAATGCCCGATTGTTTAATGCCGCCAAAGGGTAAACGGGGGTCTGACTTGACCATGCTGTTGATGAAGACGGCTCCGGCTTCGAGTTCATTGATCAGTCGCTGCTGTTCGGCGGGATCTTGGGTCCAGCCGCTGGCTCCGAGGCCAAAGGCGGTGCCATTGGCCAGTTCAATGGCGGCGTCCAAATTCGGCACTCGGAAAAGCAGAGCCACGGGACCAAAGAATTCTTCTTGATCGGCGGGGGTGCCAGGGGGAATATGGCTCAAAATGGTGGGGGGGTAAAAGTTTCCTAGCTCTAGCTCCGGGGGCAGACTGGCTTTGAGTTTTTCCAAATTACCTCCCACCAAGGCCTTGGCTCCGGCAATGAGACAATCGTGTACCTGTTTGTGGATATCGCGCAAAATGGACGGGGTAGCCAGGGGGCCAATGTCCGTCTCAGGCTGTAACGGATCGCCAACTACCAGGGCCTGATATTTCTCCACCAGCCGAGCTTCAAACTGATCGGCGATGTCACCCACTAAGATAAATCGCTTAGCGGCAATGCAGGACTGACCGTTGTTCTGCAGACGGGCGGTCACTGCTGTTTCCACAGCTAATTCTAAATCGGCACTGGGCAACACAATAAAGGGATCGCTGCCCCCCAGTTCCAACACTACTTTTTTTAGATGCTGCCCGGCGGTAGCCGCCACCTGAGCCCCGGCGAAGTTACTGCCAGTGAGGCTGACGCCGCGCACCCGTTCGTCGGCAATGACGGCAGTCGTTTGGTCTGGACCGATTAACAGGGTTTGGAAAGCTCCCTGGGGAAAGCCTGCCTTACGAAAAACCTGTTCGATGGACAGGGCACATTTAGGCACATTGGACGCATGCTTGAGCAGTACCACATTGCCCGCCATGAGGGCCGGGGCCGCTAGGCGAAAGACCTGCCACAGGGGATAGTTCCAGGGCATGATGGCCAGGATGATCCCCAGGGGCTGGTAGCGGACATAGCCGATATCGGAGTGTTCATCCGCCAGATAGTCTGCACCGTTTTCGCCATAGTGGCGACAGACCGACGCACACTTTTGTACCTCTGCGATCGCAGCCCCCAGTGGCTTACCCATTTCCTGGGTCATAATGCGCCCGAGCACATCCGCATGCTCCTCTAAATAGTCCGCTGTCGCCTGCAGCCATTGGCTGCGCTCACTAAACGACGTCCAGCGGTACTGGCGATACTGGGCCTCCCCTGCCGCCAAACGCTGTTCTATCTCATCCGACGTCAGCGGCGTATAGGTTTTATAAACTTTGCCAGTGGCCGGGTTAATACTTTTAATTGCCATCGCTGACCTCCCATAGGTTTTCTTCGCAAGCCACCCTGGGTCAATCAGAGGACCCGCTCCAGGGACCCGCTCCAGGGAGCTGATTAGCCCAACCCCAGAGAATATCTCTACTGTGACAATTTTTGTCTACGGATATGTTGTTTTTGCATTGATTATTTACTTTATTAAGTAATGCAAAATAAATATAAATCTAAATAAAAAGTCGCTTTTTATCTGATGACAATTAAGAACTTATTAAATTAGTTACTGAATTCTGACTTCGGCAGTTAAGGTGGTAACCAAGATACCTCCTAACTGCGTCTTCAGCCTCGTTGAATGCCTTAATCGGCTAATTTATCAGCGGGGCTGCTACTTGTTTAAATGTTATTTAAGCTGAATTAATTACATTTCTTAACAAGTGATAGGCCCCAATAGACAATGCCTGGGCAGGGAGATATTTTCCCTGCCCAGGCATTGTTTAGATTTAGTTTTGCATGGTTGCCGATTTAGAGAATGGTCTAAAGCCCGTTAACAAAGTCAGCGGCTTCTACACCACAGGTCTCATGGGAACGCCCCTCGGTACGACACTTTTCTTTGTAGATCTTTTGGGCTAGGCGAGAGGGCAGCTGATCGGCGTACTGCAATGCTTTATCAAACATGGCAATACTGTCATCGATCTGTTCTTGCCGACGGTGCAGCTGTGCTTTTAAGTAAAACAGTTCTGGGTTTTCAGGCGCTGTAACTAGGGCTTGATTCACCGCCTCCATGGCCTCGGACATTTGTCCTAAATCCCGATAGCCCAGGGCAATGCCGCGATAGGCCAAATAGCTAGGATTGCCATACTGGGATAGGCGATCAATGGCATCTGCCGGATCGGAAAAGGGTAAGTTCACCGCCAGCATTAAATCCATGAACCCTTTGACTAGGTTAAGTTCTGGGTCGGTGCTGTCAATCTTCTCAGCTTCGTCCATGTGGCCAAATACCTGTTGCAACATGGCCAATGCGGCGGGGGTGCTGCGGGCTACCCCTTCGGTACTCATCAGGTGAGCCCCTTCCATGAAGATGCCTACCGCAGAATAGATGTTTCCTCGCAGGGGGTCGGTTTCGAGCAATGCTTTAGCCGTAGACTTGGTCAGGGCCGCCTCCCGAGCTACAGCATCAAAATCGTTGTCCAGATAGGCCATGGAAGCCGCCATGCCATGCACTAGGGGGTCGTCCGACTCGGACGCCATCGCCAAGTCCAAGGCCGCCCGAGCCTCCACATAGTCACCCTGTTTAAAGAAGGCCTCAAAGGCTGCTTCCGTGTGTGGGCCAATGTTATGGTCAGCGCCAGCCCGAAATGGATCCCCCGCCAACGCGGGGGTGGATAGCAGGGTGAGGGTGGCTGCCGTCAGGATGCCTAAGGATTTGAGATAGACTCGCTTGAGGTGGGTCAGGGAATTTAAAGCTCGAAACGTCATTAGTACCTGTCCTTATAAGGTGGGCGCTGGGAATAAAATGGACACTCTTGTACGGGGCTGTCGAGGATTGAGTATAGCGACTGGCATCGGCAATCATAGGTAATTTGTGAAACTATTTAAGCTGTCATAGTGACGGCAATGGGGCTATTTTGCTCGCACCCTGGCTGGGATTCACTATTGGGATTCACTACACTGATATTTTTGTTGCCGGGTACCTTCGGTTTTAATCCGTTCCCCCATGGGGGAACAGGTGTGGTTAGCCAGGGTCACCGTCAGAGGAAAAGGGGTGAGCCGCTTTGGTTCCACAATCCAAAGGGTCAGGTGATCCATGGGGATAGACCCGGATATCAGCTCAGAAATAGCCTCTTGGTTGGTCAAGTTGGGTTGCCAAGTTTCGGGGCTAGCTGGTGGGGTAAAAGCTATTTGGATGTTATTTCTGCTGTTGTCTTTACCGTTGTTTTTACCATTGTCTTTGGACTCGGGGATGGCCAGCACATAGCTGAGGAAACGGGCCCGGTAGTTGTCTTGCTGGGGGGCGATGAGGACAATCGTTGGGGAGGAATCTGCGCCGAGGCGACGGCCCACTTGCCCCGGTAGGTATGGCTTGAGTAGGGCCAGGTCATAGCTGATGAACAGCTGACTGAGAATACCGGCTGCGATCGCAACCACCACCACCCAGCGCCGACAGCGGACCAGGACCAACGCAGCCACCACAGTCACCGCCGGGTAGGCCATAAAAAAGTAGCGGGGAGCCAGGGTAAGATCTTTCCCCAGACCATAGGTGATGGTTAATATGATGCCAAACACCCCCAGGCCATAACTGACTATGGGGAACCCCAGATCCAGCAGTGGCTCCCGTCGCCAGCCCCGAATCATCTGGCTTAGTACCAGCCCAAAAACCCCCAGCATGACCAGCCCGGAGGTAATCTTCACCGCTAGGGGCATCTGTTCCAACGGCAGCAAAATGAGCATAAATAGGGCGGCCGCTAAGGACTGCAGCCAGGGGAGTAAAAGCGTTTGCCACAGGGGGTGAGGCTGATTCAGCCAGTCAGTCCCACCCTCACTTTGAAAATGGGTAATAGCCGTGGGCAGCCAGGGTAAATACAGGAGTGCTATGGCTCCCATGGCCAAGAGCCAGGGGATTGCTTGGTGTCGCCGGGGTTTTCGCCAGAGCAGACTGATGAGGGTGACCAGCCCTTGGGCTATGAGGCTAAAGCTATAGAAGTAATGGGCATAGAGACCTAGGGTATTCAGGCCGATCCAGCTCAGCCAGCGTTGGGGGGACCGCTCCCCTTGGAGCAGGGCGATCCAATTAACTAGGGCAAACAGTGCGATCGCAACCGCCAAACTATAGTGCCGGGCCTCCTGGGATAGGTAAATGCCATAGGGAGACACCGCCATCAGCAGTGCCGCTACCATACCTACTCGATGGCCGTTTTCCGGACCACCCACCCGTCGCCCCAGGTAAAACACTCCCGCCACCGCCACCACGCCCCACAGCACCGCAAAGGCCCGCAGATTCCAAACGGATGTGCCCCCCACGTGGAGCCAGCCATTCATTGCCATGAAAAACAAAGGCGGATGATTGCTGTGGGTGGTGACGGCCTGGGCTGCCTGCCAAGGGTTGCCAGGGTTGTTGAGCAGGGCCCAGTAGTCCGCTGGCGGCAGCAACGTGTTGAAGGGAATGACATCCAGACTCTTACCCTGGCTATAAAACGCGGTATAGAGTTCATCCACCCATAGGGGTTTAGCCGCCAACCGCCACAGCCGCAGTAGCGTCGCTAGGGCCAAGATCCCCGGCAATTGCCAGGGCGATGGCATTGTCAACCTTGACTTAGGCAACGGTGGCAAAGGGTGGCTCCCATGGTTACTGCTACAGCATGGTAGCGGATTCTAGGGACGAGATCTGACGATTGTTACAGTCACCTGGCCATCAAAGTTGGGGACGGGGGGCGTCAGTTTGTGGACCCTGACCTGGACTTTTTCCAGCCTCGTATCGTTGTCTAGGGCTTGGGTTGCGATCGCATCCGCTAACCGTTCAATCAGCCTAAATTTCTCTGTCTGAATAATCTGCTGGGTTTGCTGAATAATATCGGCATAGTTATGGGTGTCCGCCAGGATGTCGGACTGACCCGCCACGGTGAGATTCATCCACAGGGTCAGGTCGACCTCAAACCACTGGCCCAACACATTTTCTTCCGGCAATGCCCCAATATAGCCATAGGCCCGAATGCCTGAAACATGAATACAGTCAGTCATTACGATGTAATTTCCTTGATCTATAACCAGGGTCCCATTCTCCACAATTGTGAGAAGTATGTCTCTGTTTCAGCTCTACAAGCACTCCCCAACGCCGCAGCTGGTTTATCCCGAAACCTTAACGGTCACTCGCCGGAGAAAACAGAATGGAGAATACCGATCGATTAATTTAGACACAGTGGTAAATGCGCAGCATAACCCTAGTGAATTGCCTAAGGTTTCCATCGTCCGTCTAGGTAGTTACCGATAAAGCGGATGTAATATTTATTTTTCATTGAGTCGTCCATAGCCGTCCTCCCCTTGCTCCCTTTCCCCTCCACCCTCAAGCAGCCCAGCCAAACCCAAAGCCCAGCCTGTCTGGAACGCTAAACATGGCAAAGACGGTTTTATCGGGCTGATAAGATAACTAGCAAACCTTCTACACCTGAGAACGGCCATGCGTGTTTTTGTGGTTCTGTTTAATGCTCGCACTGAAAATGAGGGGATCCACTCCCTGAAGGTAGGCGATCGCAACATAGTGCTGATGTTTGAAGACGAAGATGACGCCACTCGCTTTGGTGGGCTGTTAGAGGCCCAGGATTTTCCGCCCTGTAGTGTAGAAGGGTTTGAGTCGGAAGAAATTGAGGAATTTTGTCACGGTGCAGGCTACGAGGCAAAACATGTGGAAACCGGTACCCTGGTGATGCCCCCCGATCAAAACCTAGAGACAACGGATTGGGACCCCGAAACTCGGCCCGGCGGTTTGGGGTCCCAATCCTCACCGGCGGATATGGACCGGGATATGTCCCAAAATGAGCTGGATCGGATCCGCCAGCAGTTGGAGAATTTGCTATGACCAATACCCTTAACGATCGCGGCTACCTCCTCACCGAGCAGATTAATCCCCACAGTCAGAACCTGGACCAGCTGTCGACCCTGGAAATGGTGCGGGTGTTTAACCAGGAGGACCAGCGTACGGTAGATGCGATCTCTACCGCCGCACCGCTAATGGCGGAGGCCATCGATCGCACCGCAGCAGCCCTGCGGGAAGGGGGCCGCTTGTTTTATGTGGGAGCAGGCACCAGTGGCCGTCTGGGGGTGCTAGATGCCGCTGAATGTCCACCGACATTTTGCACCCCCCCTGAGCTGGTGCAGGGCATTTTAGCCGGGGGTACGCCCGCCCTACTCAAAAGTTCAGAAGCCCTAGAAGACCTACCTGCAGATGGGGCAACGGCCATGGCCACCCACCAAATTTCCGCCCTGGATGTGGTGGTGGGGATCACGGCGGGGGGAACGACGCCCTATGTCCATGGGGCGCTGGAGGAGGCCAATCTGCGAGGGGCCACCACCATTTTTATCGCCTGTGTCCCAGAGGATCAGGTAGATGTTGAAGTGGATATTGATCTGCGGCTACCGGTAGGACCAGAAGTACTGGCGGGGTCCACTAGACTAAAGTCGGGCACCGTCACCAAAATGGCTTTAAATATTTTATCCACCGGGGTAATGGTCAAGCTGGGCAAGGTCTACGGCAACCGCATGGTGGATGTATCGGTGACCAACACCAAACTCCACGACCGGGCCCTGCGAATTATGACCGCCCTCACCGACCTCTCCCGAGATGAGGCCGATATCCTGCTGGGGCGCAGTGACCAGCAGGTCAAGCTGGCCTTACTGATGCACTGGGCCAACTTGGACAAAGAGGCTGCCCAGGTCGCATTGGAGCAGAATGATGGAAACTTACGGCAGACCCTGACGCAGGTGGGCGGTCAATAGTCATTTATAGGCATTCAGTTAACCCAGTGGGTGGTGGAGATAATCGATGCCCTATGTGTCCCTTCAGGACTATGTGAAAGCTGCTCGCGGGGATGGTGTCATTGCCCTCCCCACGGACACCGTCTGGGGGTTGGCGGTAAATCCTGAACACAGTTCTATTCTGTATGAATTGAAGCGGCGCAGTCCAGAAAAGTCCCTGATTTTGCTAGGGGCCAGTGCCCCTGACCTGTGGCCCTATGTCTCCGATGTTGCCATGGACGGGGATCAGTGGCAGGCCATTACCGACCAACACTGGCCCGGGCAGCTAACCCTGGTCATCCCGGCCAGTGCCCAGGTGCCCCTGGCCATGCATCTCACCACCCCCGACACCATTGGAGTGCGGGTACCCAACCATCCGGTGGCCCGGCAAATTTTAACCCTGACGGGGCCATTGGCCACCACCAGTGCCAACCTGTCGGGTCAGCCTCAACTGATGGGAGTAGACCAGGTGTTAGACCAGTTTCCCCAGGTCTATGGCTTAGAAATTTGCGCTTTACAAGAACTTGTTGGGGCTTCAGGGGCTTTAGCATCTAGCCTGCCCGTCCCATCCGGCATGCCCTCCACCGTTGCCCGCTGGCAGTTAGACCATTGGGAGATTTTACGTCAGGGAACGGTTTATTTGTAGAGTATAGGTAATGAGGGTTTGGTTGATTCATCTTTAATACAAAAGTACTTATCACTATATTTCCTATGGATTGGCAAGCGGCAATATTGATCGGGGTGGGCTATCTTGCTGGGATAGTCACCGCTAGACTGAGCCGGACCCAACCGTTGTCCACTCAGGTTCCCCAGTCCGATGGGGTGATATCCGATGGTCTGATATCCGATGGCGTTACTCCTCTTGAGCTCGCCTCTCCAAAGGACTCTGATGATGAGCCAGACCCTGCCCCCGCGATCCAAGGTACTTCCCCCCAAGATCCCCAAACCCTGGCCTACGAACGCCTGAGCCAGTTAGAACGGTTTAAAAGTGGGTTTCTTGCCCGTTCGGCCCATGAGTTGCGATCGCCCATCAATAGCGTCATTGGTCTACATCAGCTAATCTTAGAAGGGCTGTGCGAAACCCCAGAAGAGGAAAAACAATTTACTGGCGAAGCTAAAGAGGCTGCCTATAAGGTTTTACAGCTGTTTGATACGATCATTGCGGCTTCCAAACTCGACATTGGTCGAGAGATCCCCCGGCTGGAACCTATTGCCTTAGCTTCCTTATTTAAAACCCTCCAGGAACTGACCCATATGCAGGCGGCCCATAGCAATCTCCGCCTCACCTTTAAGCCGACCGACCTGTCGGTATGTAGCGACATCAAGTGGCTACAAATGATGCTGATCAGTCTAATTGATGATGCTATTACCGCTACAAAGCTGGGGGATATTACCCTGGGGGCCTATGCCGAGGGTGATCAGGTCCTACTCACTCTAGAGGCCGATCGTCCTGTTAGCGATCTCAATGTGCGGTTAGACACCTCCCTCTACGGACGTGAAGTGGATTTGAGTAATCTCTCCTCGGTTTATCTTTCCACCGGTTTGACCTTGGCCATCGCCCAAGAAATGGTGACAGCGCTCAATGGAGAACTGGTGTTACCGGCGGCAGAAGACACGTCTATAATTACGATCAAGCTACCGATCGCTAGTTAGGGCCACTAAAGTCTAGTCTAAAGATAATAGCGGTTTAATTCGTTTGTTCCCGACCCATAACGTTGATCCTACTCCGATGGTCTTGCGTCATCAAGTTCGCAGCCCATCCAAAATCTTGATTGTTGATGATATCCTCAGCAATCTCCGGTTACTATCCATGGCCCTCAGCCAAGCTGGCTACGATGTAATTAATGTCACCAGCGGCACCAGGGCTATGATGATGATGGCCTCTGAGCGACCGGATCTGATCTTGCTGGATATTCAAATGCCCGACCTGGACGGGTTTTCCGTTTGTCGTCAGCTGCATGACAACGAAGCCACCGCCGATATCCCGATTATTTTTATGAGTGCCCTAGCCCAGGTGCCCGATAAATTAAGGGCGTTTTCGGTGGGTGCGGCAGACTACATTACTAAGCCGTTTCAACCTGCTGAAGTCTTGGTGCGCATAGCCCATCATTTAGAATTGGGGTATCTCAGGCGAACGCTCAAAACCCAAAATCAAAAGCTTCGCATCATACTACAGCAGTATGAATTGGCTGAAGCCCAAATTCATCAAACTAATCAAGAGCTTGAACAGCGGGTGCTCACCCGGACCAATCAGCTCCATAAGGCCATGTGCATCCTTCAGCAAGAGAGCCATGAACGGCAGCAGGCCCAAGCCAAGCTGATGCACATGGCCATGTATGACTCCCTGACGGGGTTGCCTAACCGCACCCGATTGATTGAACTCTTAGAGGAAACGGTGACTCAAAATCCGTTCCCGCTCAACCCCCAGCCCTTACAGAGTCGGTGGTCAGCCCTATTAATGTTAGATTGCGATCGCTTTAGAACCATTAACGATACCCTGGGCCATTTGCAGGGCGATCGGTTGCTGATGGAAATTGCGGCTCGGATCCTGGTCTCGGTACCGACCCATGGTGTGGCGGCGCGGCTGGCGGATGATAAATTTGCCATCCTGCTTCCCATGGGAACTACTCACACCGTCATCACCTCATTGGTGCAACGGTTACAACAGAGAATCGCTGCCCCCATTGCCCTGGGGGACCACGAAATTACCATTAGCGCCCATGTGGGGGTAGTGCTGGTTGACTCCAGCTACTGCCATGCCGAACATGTACTGCGAGATGGCTCCCTGGCATTGATTCAAGCCAAACAAAAACCTGAAGGTTGGCTGGTCTTCCAGCCTGAAATGCATCGACGAGCCCTCCATCGCCTCACCTTAGAAAGTCAGCTGCGCCAAGCCCTCCGCCAACAGCAGCTGCAGGTTTTTTATCAGCCCATTGTGACCCTCACCTCCCCGACGACTGCCGCACCCATTGTGGGATATGAAGCCCTGGTACGGTGGCAGCCTGAGGGCACCTCTGACTTTTTGTCCCCAGCCGATTTTATCCCCCTGGCGGAGGAAAGTGATCTGATTTCTCAGCTGGGAAACTGGGTGTTTCGTACGGTTTGTGAACAGCTCAGCCAGTGGCACCGAGCCTATCCTTTGCAGAAAATTCCCTTTGTTAGCGTTAACTTTTCGGTGCGGCATTTGCAGGGGGAACAGTTTGTGCAACAGATTGACACTGTCTTGAAACAGACTCAGGTGCAGCCCGCTTGGCTTAAGTTTGAAATCACAGAAAATCTCTTAATCGGTGATACCCAGGCGGTGTTTGAAACCTTGGCCCAGCTCAGGCGCTGGGGCATTCAAATCAGCATTGATGACTTTGGGACCGGGTATTCCTCCCTCAGCTATCTCAAACAGCTACCGGTGGATACCTTGAAGATTGATCGGGCCTTTATTAAGGATATGAAGTCCGACCGTGACAATCTTAAAATTGTTGAGGCGATTGTGCAGTTAGCTCAGGTGCTTGACCTCGATGTTGTGGCGGAAGGGATTGAAACCGAATGGCAGGCACAACAACTGATCAACCTCGGCTGTAGCTATGGCCAGGGCTATTTGTTTTCACAACCGTTAGATCGCATCGCCGCCTGGAACCTCTTATGCTGAGGGCTATTTACCTTCTCGAATGCTGAGATAGCGATTAAGCCGAATGGCTTCCATGGTGGTTTGAATATCCATGGGGGCCTTGCCCAGGATTTTGAGCAGGTGGGAGCCTAGCTCTAGGGCGGCTTCGAACTCTGGCTGCACCACTTCTCTCGCTCCGGCCTGGGTGAGACTATCAATCTCAGCGGTGATGTGGGCCCGGGCAATCACATCTAAATCGGGGGCAATGGCCAGGGCTCGCTTCAACAATAGTCGGGTACTGGTGGGGGCTGGCAGGGTAATCGCCAGGGCCAGCGCTTTGTCCAAATGGGCCTTGTCTAAAATTTGTTCCGAGTCGGCATCGCCCAGAATGTAGGGAATCTGCCGATGGCGCAGGGTTTGGATGGCCGCCTCATTATTTTCAATCACCAACACCGGGTGGTTCTGTTGCCGCAAAATGTTGACCACCACCTGCCCCACACGACCATAGCCGGCTACCACAATGTGGTGGGTCAGGGCATCCTCAATCCAGACCTGTTGGGGAGATTCCCAAAGGGTGAGAAACCGCCCGAGGTGAGGGGACTTGAGCAGGGTTTCGGCAATGGGGTTGGCGGACTCAAACAAGAAGGGGGTAAACACCAGGGTAATGGCAGTAGCACCTAACAACAACAGATAGGTTTGTTCTGAAATTAAGTTGTTGTCTAGACCCACCAGAGCTAACACAAAGGAGAATTCTCCGATTTGATTGATGCCGAGACTGGTGCGCAAGGAGGTTTTAAATGAATAGCCAAAGGACAGCACCACCGGCAGCACAATTAAGGCTTTACCCACCATGGTCAGGGCAACCAGCCCCAGGATAATGCCCGCATTTTGAATTAAAATCTGCGGGTCGATCAGCATGCCGATGGAGGTAAAAAACAAACAGGCAAAAGTATCCCGCAAGGGCAGAAACCGGCTGAGGGCATGGTCGGCATAGTCGATTTCCGCAATCATTAATCCGGCGGCAAAGGCTCCAATTTCAATGGAGAGACCTAGACGGGCGGTGATTAGGGCCACCGATAGGCATAGGGCCAGGAGGGTGAGCAGAAATAACTCATCACTTTCGGTGCGGGCCACGGCGCGAATAATGCGGGGCACTAGCCAGTAGCCTGCTGCGATCGCACCCCCAATAAACCCCACCACCTTGAGGAGGGCCAGCCCCAGAATCGGCAGCAGCGACCCCTGAGAATTTAAGGACGGCACAATGGCCAACATCACCCCCAGGGCGAGATCCTGGGCAATCAAAATCGCCAACATAATCTGACCGTGGCGGGTATTGGTTTCCCCCCGTTCCGTCAGGGTTTTGAGCACAACCGCCGTGGAGGAAAGGGACAGCACCGCCCCCAGGAAAATACCTTGGGTCAGGGAGGTGGCCCAGCCCAAGAGGCAGGTAATGGTGGCCACCGCAGCAGTGGTAATGCCAATCTGGAGCACACTGCCCTGGATCGCTACATTCCGCACCCGGTTGAGTTCTGCTAAGGAAAACTGCACCCCCAGAGAAAAAAGTAAAAACGCCACCCCCAGCTCGGCTAGCCCCTGAATGGCCTCGGTATCATTCACCAATCGCAGTCCCAGGGGACCGATCATCAGACCCGCCAGCAGATACCCCAGTAAAACCGGTTGCTTCAAACGGTTGCTCAGGTAGCCACCCAGGGCGGAAGCCCCCAGGACCGTAGTGAGATCGAGAATAAATCCACTAGTTGCAGCAGCCATCGGGTATGGAAAAAGTAAGAGTGATAGAAAGACATCAAGCCAGGGACAATTTCAGGCTGTATTTTGAGGGAATAGCCCAGTTTAGAAGTGGAAACTATGCGTTTTTTAGGGATTGATCTGGGTTGGCACACCGGACCGACGGGCGTTTGCTGTCTGCAACTGACCGCCAATGGCCTATCGCTGATGGCCCTAGATCGTCTGGCCACCCATGGCGATGTGCTGGCCTGGGTTATGGCTCAGGCCCCGGCCCCGGTCCCTGCCATGGTGGCCGTCGATGCCCCCACCATTATCCCCAATCCCACGGGAATGCGACAGCCCGATCGTCTGGCCCACCAATATTTCGGCAAGTACCATGCCGGTTGCTATCCCGCCAATCAAGCCTCCGCCTTTGCCCCCCGGCTGCTGGCCTTTAGCCAAGCCCTGGCTGACCAAGGCTTTACCCATGCCCCCACCCTAGAACCCCAGCAACCGGGCCGTTATCAGATTGAGTTTTTCCCCCATCCGGCCATGGTTCACCTGTTTGGTCTGGCTCGCATTATCAAATACAAAAAAGGCCCCATTGCCCAGCGGCGGCAAGAACTGGAGCGGTTGCGATCGCTCATCCTCCACCATCTACCCCGTCACACCCCACCGCTAGCCGTGGAGGATCTCCCCCCCATTCCCCAACAGGGTCCAGCCTTAAAAGCAGTGGAAGATCAGCTAGATAGTATGCTCTGCGCCTATGGGGCCGCCCACTGGTGGTATTGGGCCCACCAGCGAAACCAGGTGCTAGGCAGCCTGGAAACCGGCTATATAGTCGTGCCAGCCCCCTACGATGTGCGCGACTACCAACCTGCAACAGTTCCCCTGGGTGGCGGTTAAGAGTGCCCAGGGGAATTCTTCTACACCCAGTTAGATATCAGTTAGATAGTCATGGGCCAACCATGGGCAATATAAGCCCATGGAAAACCAGTGTAATTAATTCAGGTTGTGGATTTTTTCGACCCAGAGAATCATGGAACAGAGGATATACCGGGCGTATCCAGGTGTTATGGGACCCTCTACAAAAAAGAAAAAAGGGATGGGATAATAGTCCCGTCCCAATCAAAAAACTTAGTCATGATTGTATCGTCTATCGAAGAGATCTGTCAGCAACTCCCAGAATGGTCTGAGCAATGGACCGTTTTTGAACAAGCCGAAAGCCTAGCAGGGAAAGTCTG